>DATEMI010000105.1:0-19050 GCA_035275665.1 Terriglobales bacterium
TGGGCTGCAGCCGTTTTCCTGCTGGCAACCTTTCTCTCTTCATCACGCGTGCCTCGTAGCAAGCGAATCCGACCCTGGCGAGCCGCGTCCGCATCTGCCATGGCGCCTGTGAGGCCATCATTGAGATCGTCGCAGGCGATCTCGCCCAATAGCGCACCTTTAGTTACTGCCTGCCCTTCGCTTACATAAATGGTTTTCAGAACTCCATCGACCGCAGCGCCCACTTGTGTCGTGTCCGAAAGCCCCTCTATGCGGCGCCGACAACTGTCACTACGAATTGCGACCAGTCCTGTGTAATGTTTTGCCAAGGGAGTCTCATGGTCACGGCTTGGCTGCCATGACTCCTTCCCATACAGGATGTTCTGCAAGCAGGGCGGCTGCGTCGGGGGCTGACAACGGCTTGGAGAAAAAATAGCCTTGTCCATACTTGCAACGTAATTTTCTCAAACTCATCAACTGCTCGGCTGTTTCTACTCCTTCCGCGATTACATCGAGGCGCAGGTTGTTCGCCATGGGAAAGATCGTGCGTGCGATTTCCATGCCCTCGCTTCCCTCGTAGTCCATACCACTAATGAACGAACGATCGATTTTCAGTGTGTCCAGCGGAAAGCGGTGGAGATAGCTAAGTGACGAGTATCCCGTGCCAAAGTCATCGATGGCCAGGCTGATTCCGAGAGCTTTAATCTCCTCCAGCATTTTGACTGCAGCCGCTGGATCCCCCATCACCGTGCTCTCAGTAATTTCCAGTTTCAACGCCGCAGCGGGTAGTTGAAACTCTTCGAGCAGCAACCGAATTTCATCGACAAGGTTGCGCTGGACAAATTGTTTAGCCGAAAGATTGACGCTCATCGTCAACTGCGAATAGCTGTCGAACTGCTCTCGCCACTCCGACATTTGTCGGCAAGCCTCGCGCAGGTTCCACCAGCCCAAATCGCGGATCAGCCCAGTCTCTTCCGCCACCGAAATGAACTCACTTGGCCCCACTAGACCGCGCGTCGGGTGCTTCCACCGCACCAGGGCTTCGAAGCCAACGATCTCACCGGAAGCGAGCGAGACGATCGGTTGATAAAAATTCCGAAATTCCTTGCGATCGATCGCGCGACGAAGATCGGTTTCGAGCTGAAGACGCGCCATCACACTGGCCCGCATGTCTGCGTCAAAGACTTCATAGCGCGCCTTCCCCAGCGACTTGGCGCGATACATGGCGGTGTCGGCATCGCGCAGAATTTCTTCTGGCTCGTCGTAACCTGGATTGCTGAGCGCAATTCCAATACTTACCGACGTAAAGACTTCCCGGCCCGCCAGCACAAACGGAGAGGTCAGCTCTTTCATGAGGCGTTCTGCGGCTTTTTTCGCGTCGGCGGGTTCTTTAAGGTCTTCGAGCAGAACAGTGAACTCGTCGCCACCGAGCCGAGCCATCGTAAAACCCTGCCCAAATCGCGCCACGGTGTCGCTTGATCGCAGAGATTTTTCTAATCGACTGGAAACACCAACCAGCAACTGATCGCCAGCCAGATGGCCGAGGCTGTCGTTGATCATCTTGAATCCGTCGAGATCAAAAAACAGCACGGCAAAAAGAGCATCTCTGCGACGCTTAATGTGTTTGATTGCTCGTCCGAGTCGATCGATGAACAGAAGCCGATTCGGCAGACCCGTCAATGGATCCGAAACCTTTGCTTCGGTGATATCGGTCAACGATCCGGCCATGCGCAACGCTTTGCCGACTGGATCATGAACGGCTAAACCACGGCTCAGTACCCAGCGAAAGGTTCCGTCGCGGTGCAGCATGCGATGCTCGCTCTCGAAATGCGGCGTAGAACGCTTTTGGTGAGCTGCGATTTCCTCGGCGACTCGATCTCGATCTGCGTCATGAATGCGCCCGAGCCATTCTTCGGGGCTCTCGCCAATTTCATTCTCCTGATAGCCGAGCATGGATTTCCAGCGCGAAGAGTAGTAGACGTTATTCGCAACCAGGTTCCAATCCCACAGCCCGTCATTCGCGCCCTGCGCGGCAAGTGCATAACGTTGTTCGCTCTCCCGCAGCGCCTCTTGTGCGTGCTTGTGGGATAGTTGTGTTCCAATGCGCGCCAGAGCGACTGGAAAGTCGATTGGCTTGGTTACATAATCATTGGCTCCTAAATCAAGTGCGCGTACAACATCGTCGCTTTGATCTTTTGCAGTCACCATAATGATCGGAAGTTCAATCGACGAATAAGTATTACGAAGAGTTTTCAATGCATCCAGGCCGCTGATCTCTGGCATCTCGATGTCCAACAGAACCAGGTCTACACCGTCCTTTTTCACCCGCTCAAGCAGGTCGCGCGCATGCTCGACGACATCGATGAGATAGCCCTTGCGCGCGAGTCGCCGAGCCAGCATGTCGCGATTCATTTCGTTGTCGTCGACGATGAGTAATCTGCTCTGCTCGGTTTTCATGACACACTCTTTTCCACTAACAAGTGCTCGATTTTTTCGCTCAACCGTCCGAATTCCACTGGTTTCGTATCGTAGTCATCACAGCCGATTTCAAAGGCTTTCTGTCGATCGGTGGAGAGCGCATGAGCCGTAAGAGCAATCACAGGTATTTCCTTCGTCTCCGGATTGCTCTTGAGCAATCTCGTGACCTGCCAGCCATCCATTTTGGGCAGACTGATATCCATGAGGATCAAATCGGGACTTTCCGATTTCGCCAACGCAAGACCTTGTTCGCCATCATGAGCCATCACGACTGCATAGCCTTTTCTCTGCAGGCGGCGCGAGAGCATGTCTCGGTTCATTTCGTTATCTTCTACCAGCAGGATCTTGGGCATAACTAACCTCTCGTACTCGCAGTGGGCGCTAATGCATCGCGCTTTTCTGCCACACGGCTGCTTGATTTTTTGTTTGTAGATGCAGAGTTCGTGCAACGGCTGGCGCGATACTTCTCGATAAGCACCGCAAGCCGTTCTCGATCAACCGGTTTTACTAGATACTCCGAAGCACCCAGGCTCATCGCCATTGCTTCGTTATCAATAATGGTCAGCATCAGCACTGGAATGCTGGAGAGTTCTGGGTCTGTCTTGAGTTCGTGAAGCACCGACCATCCATCGCGATCGGGCAGCAGGACGTCAAGAGTGATGACCAAAGGTTGCACTTTCCTTGCTAGCTCAATGCCCTCTTCGCCGCTTCCTGTGGCAATCACTCGCAATCCAACTTTGCTCAACGAGCGCGACAGTAAATCGCGAGCGGTTGCATCGTCATCGATGACTAGGATCGTATCCTGGCTGACCTGCGCGTCCTGTCTGGGATCCACCGCTTCCGGCGGTGCTTCAGCATGCGGAGCCTCTTGCCCTTCAATGCTGACTTCGACTGGCAACAGGACTGTGAAAGTTGATCCCTTACCAGGCTCGCTGTCTACGTTGATGTAGCCGTTCATCATCTGCACAAAACGATGGCTGATGGCTAGGCCAAGGCCGGTTCCACCATACTTCCTGGAAATCGAAGTGTCGGCTTGCGCAAATTCCTGGAATAACTGCTGCTGCTGCTTCGAACTAATTCCAATGCCGGTGTCGCGAACTTCAAAGCGGATCCACTCCTGTCCATCCATGCTGACCGCTTTGGCACTGACTGATATAGTTCCCGAATCGGTAAACTTACAGGCGTTGCTGACGAGATTGACTAAAACCTGACGAACTTTTGTGACATCCGCTCGCATCACTCCGACGCTATCGGCAATGTGAACCTCAATGATGTTCGCGTTCTTCACTGCCGCCGGTTCGAGCGTACTCACAATCTGGCGAATCATTGGAGGCACATCGAATGTCTCCAGATGGAGAGTCATCTTCCCAGCTTCGATCTTCGAGAGATCGAGCACGTCGTTGATCAATGAAAGCAGATGCTTGCCAGCGGTTTGGATCTTTTGCAGGTCTTGGATCGCTTCTGTATTGCCTGACTCGCGAGTTTCCTCCTCGAGCATTTCGCTGTATCCGATGATTGCATTCAGTGGCGTACGTAGTTCGTGGCTCATGTTGGCCAGGAAAGCGCTCTTGGCTCTGCTGGCCTCTTCCGCAGCATGCTTGGCTTTGAGGAGTTCCTCCTGCGCCTCCTGTCGCTGGACAACTTCGCGCTCCAGTTCGTCGGTTCTGGCATGCAGTTGATCATTGGCATTCAGCAACGCCGTATCTCGCTGCTGGATCTCCGCAAGCATGTTGTTAAATCCGTCCATCAACCTGCCGATTTCATCGCCATAGGTATTTACCGCGCGGACCTCATAGTTCTTATTCGCCGATACCATCCTTATGGTGTCTTCCAATTGCAGAATTGGTTGGGAGATCATTCGCTGCAGCTTTGAAGAAAGCAACAGCGCGAATAGGCCGGATGCGAATACGAAAACGAAGAAGATGATCGCGTAACGCTTGGCGCGCAAAGACCATTCCCGCATGTCTGAGCGCAGCAACAGCGTGCCTACGTGCTCGCCGTTCAGCGTTACATCGTGAAGCACGTCAAAGTAGCCGCCTTCGAAACGAGCGCCGGAGCGAGAGAGTTTTGGAGGAACAACGGCTGGCGCCGGCTTTTCTCCAGGCACGAATTGAGCGAAGACTTTGCCGTCGGGGGTGTAGAGAATCGCAGCGACAATATCCTCTTTGGCCTTTAAAGCAGCCAGTGTGGCAGCCGCTGTTGACTGATCTCGGAAGGCCATCGCCGCAGCGCTGTTATAGCCAATAATCTGCGCCTGGGTATCCAGGTCCTGCGTGAGCAGGTGCCGAAACGAGATCAGGTCGTAAATCAGGAAGCTGGCCGACGAAAGCAAAAGAGCGACGCTGCTGGTCAGCATCGTGATCAACATCAGCTTTCGCTTGATGGAAAGATTCTGGAGTTTCATTCCGTCTTCCTTCCATCGCCAGGTTGCTGAATAACCTTCGCGAGCACAAGCAACCGTGAGCTGATGTTCAAGTCAGCCTGTTTGGCAGCATCAACATTCACCTCGAAGCGGACTTTGTTCTGCTCCAAGGTCAAGTTGATGATTCCACCGCGATCGGCAAATCCTGGGATCTCACTGATGGTGAGAATGGGAGTGCCTCTCGTAAGACGAATGGTATCGGCGACGTGGGGACCCAACGACGTGCCAACGAAGAGAATATGGCATTCCTTCACGTCGGCGGTGGGCTTCAATCTCTTAATGACGAATGAATGTCCGTTAACCTTCTTGCCTTCAAGAACCTTATCGATAATTGGACCAAACGGGTCCGTACCGACGATCCCGATCACGATAGGAGAATCGGGCTGTGCGAAGGCGCTCGCCGGCCACTCAACCAGCTTGGCGAAGTTATAGATATAACCCGCCTTGATCAAGTATTCCGATGATTGAGCGCTGTCTTGAGCCCAGGCATGGTGAGCCTGTGCCAACAGCATCATCAACATCGCAATAATTAATCGCCGCACTGTCATGATCGCTCTATTCTGCATTGGCGAAACTCTATCGCCCAAAAATGAATAAAAGATTACAGGGATACGTCAATCCATTCTCCAGGTGATCTGCCCGTACACCGTACGCTTAACCTCGGTGGGGGCAGTGTTGATGAAGTCAGGAATGAACTCCAGGTGGCGATTGTTGAACAGGTTTTGGCTGCCGATCGAAAGCTCTACGCCCGAAGCCGCCTTCCAGCTCAGGTGCATGTCGAACGAGTTGTAGCTCGGAATGTTGAGGCCCGGCAGACTGGCCACGTGACGCACAATGAAGTCGTGCTCGAAGTGTCGGCCGAGGTCCAACGAAGATCGTAAGTAAACCTGGTTGTGTGGACTCGATCCCGCTGGATTGTCGGCGAGAGGATCGAGACTGTTCGCATTCTTTCTGAGGCTCATCTGCAGATAACTGTAGGAGCCGAGGAGCCGCCACTTCGGAAGCACTCTCCAATCTCCGAAGAGCTCTCCACCGTAGGTACCGCCTCCCATGTTGTTGGCAGCATAGAAAGGCACCAGTACATCAGTCGGAATGGGATTGCCCTCGACAGAGGGAAGGCCAGGCTCCGCAGTTCTCAAATGGGAATATTGGTTGTAGAAGGTCGCAACGTCGGCCGAGAAGTTGTTCGAGACCTGCATACGATATCCCAGCTCATAAGCCAGCAGATCTTCGGACTGGAAGTTGTGATTTCCCATGATCGCTACGACGGCAGGCAGCGGAGCAGGATTGCCCGGCCCACCGGGAGGAATCACGGCAGAATTCAATTGCAGACCTTCTTCGGTGATGGCCGGCGTACGTACAGCTCGCGATACTGCTGTCCACACAGATTGCGTTTTGGTCAGATTCCACAGAAGACGCGCATTGGGTTCTAGTTCGAAGCCGGTAAAGTCGTTGTGCTCGAACTTGCTGCCCAACGTGAGCCTGAGGCGCCGATCAGCAAAGCTGATTTCATCCTGAGCAAAAGCGCTGAATTGATTCAAGGTGAGCCGATTTGGTTTGATGGCGACCGTAAAGCTCGAATCGTTATTGTCGTTGATCGCTCGATAACCCGCTCCCCACACGATTTCATGATTGGAGCCAGGATGGAACGAGTGTTGAAAGTCAATGTCGAAGATGTTCTGTCGATCAGAAAACAGAGAATCGTCGATCAGCTTTGTATGGTCGTAATACATTTGCAACGACATCTGGGAGGTTGCAAAGGAGTGATTCCAGCGTCCCAGGATGTTGCCGCCGCTGAAGCTACCTTGATTCGGGAACGTGTCAGAAAAGGGAGCCGTCAATGACGGAATAGTCAGAGTTTCTCCGAACTTGCTGCGATGAACATCTCCTTGCAAGGTCAGCGAATTCGGGCCAGAAGGAGACCAGTCAGTACGGAAGCCTCCGCGCCAAGCGTCCCAATTGTCATTCGCAGTAAGATCGGTGCTGGGATAAGTCGAAGGCCCAAAGTTGAAGTACTTGCCGTACGCGCGATAGTAAGTATCTTTGTTTAGCTTTCCACCGTAGCGAACATTCGTCGCGCCACGCTCTTCCGTTCCTCCGCCAGCCGTCACTACCGCCGACTGCGTCGATTGCGCCGACTTGGTAATGATGTTGATTACGCCGTCAACAGCATTGGCGCCCCATAGGGTCGCTCCAGGGCCACGGATGACCTCGATTCGGTCCACGTCCTCCAGCATTACGTCCTGAACGTTCCAATACACGCCGGAAAACAGCGGCGTGTAGACGCTGCGGCCGTCGATGAGCACCAGGAGCTTGTTATCGAAGCGTCCGTTGAAACCGCGCGAAGCGATTGCCCACTTGTTTTCGTCGAGGCGCGCAACCTGAATTCCTGGCACCATTCGCAGGGCTTCCGGAATGCTGGTCGCACCCGAGCGACGAATATCATCCTGGGTAATAACGAACACGGCAGCCGCGGCGTCAGCGAGCTTTTGGCTTCTCTTAGACACGGAAGTGACCTGCATGTTCATCAGGTCTTCCATGCTCATCGCGGTGACGTCAGGAATATCGCTCTGCTGTGGCGCCGCGAACGTGCTAGTCGTAAACAACAGCACCAACGCGAGCACCTGTTTCGTGAATCGAGCGGTTTGGGGGTTGACGGATGACATAGTTACTATCCCTTCATGCTTTAATCGTTCCTGCTGAGGCCTTTTGTACGGTACGACTCTAAAACTGGCTTCTCTCCTGTTACGGTGAAGACGTTCGAATAAGTAAGCGTGTCAGGACGGGAGAGATACTCGATGAACCTGTCAATCTGTTCTTGAGCCTTACGCTCACTCCCGAGCACATGGGCGATTTGTGGCAGAGCTATATCCAGCTTCAGTTTCCACTGCTCAAGAATGTGACGTGATGGCTCTCCGGCAATGAGGTGGTAGCACTCGACCTGGACTTTGAGATTTTCCAGTCCGGCGCGTTGCGCCAGGCGGAAGAGTTTTCTGCCCACGAATGGATCAAAACCGGTTTTCCCAAGCGCTCCCAGCACTTGAGCGAGTGCACTTTGCAGGCCGGGTTCTTCGGGATAATTCCACAAGAGTTGGCCGTCAAGATCCTGCAGCAATACAGTGCCGCCGGGACGGCATACGCGCACGATCTCGTCCATCGCCTGCTCTTTCTTGGGTAAATACTGAAAGAGCATTCGCGAATAAACAAAATCAAAACTATTCCGTGCAAACTGCATTTCTTGTGCGTCGCCGCACACGAACTTCAGTTGCCGGTTTCCGGCGTTTTTCTCTCTTGCCGTCTGCACGCGGCTGGGGCTGATGTCGAGTCCAGTACCGCGAATCGACCGATCGAGCGTAGAGATCTCTCGCAGCATCAGTCCCGGACCACAACCTACGGAAAGAACTTCAAAACCAGGGGCTACACGATCGGCTACATACTTATGCACCCAGGCAACTGGATCCACTTTCATCTCGAGGCGCATCGCCTCGCGTGGATCGTCCATGATGTAGTCAACTGCGTATGCGGTATGCGTCATTGGCGACTTCCTACGAGAGCTTCGCGTACGCTCTGTTTTTCCGCTCGCTGTAACAAACGCGAGTAGAAACCATCGATGTGGTGGTAGAAGGCCGAGCACCCGTCTTTCAGCCAAATTCCCTGGCAATAGTGGCGCAGGAATTCGGCTCCCAATTGATGACACGCTTGGACCGCGTGATCGTCGGCAATCAACGGAACGTCTTCAAGTTCAAAGTCTTGGTATGCACTCACAGCAGCAGGCAGCAGCGCGCGTGCGACGGCCAAAGTGTCATTTTGCGAGACAGTAGGGCTGATCAGAAGATCACAGCGATTCTCGAGATAACTGAAATTAACCCCCAACGGTCCACGATAGGCGATCACGGCTCCGAGGACTTCCTGGGTACCAGTTCGATATGCGAGCCAAACATGCCTTGTCCTACGCAGACCGACACGGCGATAAAGCTGATTGATACCGGTAAACTCCACGTCTCCTGCCAGGCCTTCAGCAACGACATAGATTTGCCCGCGAACTGCAGCTGCGAGAGCACACAAGGCTGCTTTCTGCGGAACCTCATAGGCAATTACAGACACCTCTGACTCCGGGACATACGCGAGTCTGCGCGAGAGCGCAAAGTAGCTGAGGCGCTGTACGGAGGAGCGAGCCGGTCCTATCGCCTCAACCACTGACCCAAATACCCGAGCTGGGAACCGGTTTTGCGGACGGAACCAGTTCTGTCCGGAATCCTCGTGTTTATTGGCCATGCTCGCAGCGCCGGAAGCGAGCATTACCGCGCGCGAAGCGAAAGGATTGTTTTCACTAACCAGGTGCTGCAGTGTCGAACCGCGTTGCGCAGTTCGCCAAACTGTGAGTGATGCCATGCCATGGTGCGAGTCCCCGGCGGAGAGAACCGAAACGAGGGAATCCTTAGAGGCCAGCATGCGGCGCCAGTTGTCTTTTATCTTTGTAATATGCGGGCGCAGGCGTGCTGCCTTTTCTGGATATAGAAAGCCGGAGCGCTCATATAGCCCGAACAGTTCTTCCACCGACAAAGCGTTCACTTGAACGCCGTAGTCGGCATACACGTCGGACAAGTGTGAACTTGTGTCTACGAGCTGATCTGATACTGCTGTTCCCATCCTCGAAGTCTCCCCAACTCTCCGCGTGCGCTGAGCCAATCCGTTCTTTTCGACCAAGGCAACTTGGGTCACAACACGCCCAAGACAGCCGAATCGAGGGGAGGGCTTCGAGTCTCATCGGCAGCACGGATGCATTTACCGTCGGGCCATCGTCTCAAAGTCACTCATATCAAACAAGTTACGAAGGTAAGAAATTGCTAATTGATCCCCATATCTATTGAGCTAGTCGCGTACCGTAGCGTTCCAGGAGAACATTGATGAGGTGTACGTGGAGGCGCTGTTTAATGTACGGCTTGGAGCCGAGTCATTGTTTTCAACCAAATGCCCAGTAACGTCTGCAGGTACGCAGGTAACATCCGAGGAAGGGGCGAGGGTGTTGCACAGACCGACCACTCACAATGTTGGTTCCAGTGGGAAAACACGAAAGTCCCCTATTGGAATAGGCTTGCAGTCGAAATCAAGATTTTGGCTTTTGGTGCGCCTCAAGTTCCGCAATCGCCCGAGGGCGGAAATGATTACGCGTTCAATCTCCGATTTGTGAAGAGATGTCGAGGCAGCGATTCATAGACAGGAAGCAGGAGAACATTCAGTTTCTTTCTCGTGCAACCAAGCCTTAAGAGCTTTATCGGAATCGCTGCTTACACTTTTAAATTCGACTCCGACATTTGTTCCTCGAGTCCATGCCGGAATCACATCGATCTCGAGTCTGTGGCTCGATTGAGGGAGAACAAATATAAGACGTAGTGTCTTGTTGTTCGGCAAACCTTTGCAGTCAAGACATGCTCCCCGCGCACTCAGGTCGATCATTTTCACGCGTGTAATCTGCCGCTCGCATAAGACCTCAGCATCTACATTGATTGAATGTCGATAGTAACGGCGCTTTTCATGAATGATCAGCGCCCGCGCCGAATTCAGTGCTTGTTTCAAATCAGGAACAAGGCGCACAGATTTCGACACGAAGAAGTTCACTCCTGAAATTTTGGACAACACTGTACGGTGCGCATCCTCGGCGAACGCTATAACGATCGCGTAGCGATTCAATTTCTCAGCTCGCAGTTTCGTTAGGACCTCTGAAAACTTCGCTGGATCAGCGATGTCGAGCAAAATACACTCGACCTTGCCACCTGCAATGACACGGTCAAAGCCCACAAGCTCACAACACTGACACGCCATACCGCTCTCATTCAGCACAAGCTTTATCTGACTGCGCAAAATGAGGTCCCCGGATACAAGAAGAGCTGTGGTCTGCATAACAGGCGATTGTCTTCCTACCCAAAAGGTACACGCAGCCTGAAACACGTTCGTGATTCAGGGCTTCGGAAATTACATTCGGACGGAGGATGAGATTACAAAAGTAACCGACAAAGATAAAACTCTAAAAGGATGCCCGGATCAGGATCAAAGAATACCGGATCAGGATCAAAGAATAAAGGATGTCCCCTTGCGAACGACGAATCAAACTTCCCCAAGATAAAAGCTAAGTAGAAGAAGCAACGGCGCCGTTCTGAGCTATGTTTGTTACCCATTCTTCCAGCCGCCGACATAGGGCATCGCGCGACTGCAAGGAAGCCTGGCTCATGTCGGAAATGGCGCCCCAGATGGATGGGCGCACTCCGACATAGGCGATAAATCGCCAAACGCTGAACCTGCCGTTGCGGTTGAAGCGGTTCATATCGGGAAGGCGGGCATCATGCGCGTCGGAGATAGCTTTGAAACAATAAAACGGAATGCCGGCCTGCTGAGAACATTCGGCGATGGCAGCGGCTTCCATATCGACATAATCACCGGCGAAGCGCTCTCCGATTTGACGCTTTTCTTCCAATCCCGCAACGCGCTGGACTGTGACGAGCGTTCCGCCAGTTCCATTTGAAGAAAAGCGTTCGCCTGAACTTCCGCTAACAATGACAGAGGGCTCGACGACCTGGCCGCCTGACGCGCTCGGATTCAGACCACCTGCCCAGCCCACAGACGCAATAGCACTCAATTCGCCGGTAGCCAGCACCGCCCGGCACGCGATCTCCGCCGGATCGATTCCCATTCCTGCATAGGCGATGACCTTCTGGTCATCCTGATAGAGACGAACACGCTTATCCGGTAGGTACTTCAGCGGCTTCATGGTGCGAAGCAGCGGATGCACTTCGCGAAACATGGCGGCAACGATTCCGACGCGCGCCATCAGCTTGCCGCTCCAAATGCAAAGGGAATCGGCCGGCGAACGTAACCCTGCTGGGTAAACCAGGCAGATGCGCGCCGCAGCGCATCCTCGACGGACAAGGTGCGATATCCCAGCTCGCGCTCCGCTTTGGCCGAGGATGCAAACATCTTCTTGCGCCCCATCCGAACAGCTTCAATGGTCGCGCGCGGCTCTTTGTGCCGAACTACGCCAGTGAAGAACTGATCAAACGCAGCGAAGCCAAGAGCTACGCTGTGAGGCACCTTCATCGTAGGCGAGGGCAGGCCCGTAATCGCGGCCAACTTGTCGAGAATCTGCTTCAGTGTGAGGTTCTCGCCTCCGAGAATGTAACGGTGGCCTGGTTTGGCATGTTCCAGCGCGAGGAGATGTCCGCGTGCGACTTCGCGCACGTCTGCGAGATTCAAGCCCGTATCGACGTACGCGGGAAAGTTTCGATTTAGGAAATCGAGAATGATGCGGCCTGTGGGAGTCGGCTTAATGTCGCGCTCCCCGATCGGAGTCGTGGGGTTCACGACTACCACTGGAGCGCCTGAGCGTCCGGCAGCAAGAGCTGCTTGCTCCGCCATGAATTTCGACTTTTTGTAATGCCCAATCATGTGCGAAAGATCGACTGGCGTCTCCTCATCAACAATCGTGCCGTCGGAGAGAAATCCCATCGTCGCGACTGAGCTCGTGTACACGATCCGTTTCACGCCAGCCTGGTGCGCGGCATCCATCACTGCCAGCGTGCCATCCACGTTCGCACGATACATCTCCTCAGGATTGCGCACCCAAAGCCGGTAATCGGCAGCCACGTGAAACACGGCTTCGCATTCTGACATTCCTTTTCGCAGTGATTCAAAATCACGAAGGTCGCCGGTTACACGCTCAGCATTAAGGAAATCGATGTTCTCGGTCCGGCTGTTGGCGCGAACAAGAAGACGCAGCTCTGCACCCTGCTGCTGTAGGACTTCAGCGACATGGCTTCCGACGAAACCGGTTGCGCCTGTGACGAAGGCTTTCATGAGGGGAACAGACAAGGAGTTAACGCGAAGGTCACGAAGGCAAAAAACAAGGTCACGAACAGACCTCCGTGACCTTCTGTTTCGACTTCGTGATCTTCGTGCTCACTTCCGTTATCGCAGACTTTCCATGACTTCGTCCAGCACGCGCTTGGGAGGACGCAGCGCCTCCTGCGGCATGTGCGCCAACGGCGTGTCTGTCATGTGGAGCAAATCGACGAAGTTGGGCTTCTGCGTGTCGATGTAAAAGACGCCCGTGAGGACTTCGCCCTTCTCGTGCGCCTCCATCAGCGACTCAACGGCTTTGATCCTGTTGGTCGGATCGTAATCTTCATGCAACTTGCGCAATCGGAGATGAGAGCCGTCGTGCATGCGCACGTCGAAGGTCGTGCCGGGATCGTATTCGACCGCGATGTCCTCGAAATGCGGGACGAACCCCGCCTCTGCAATCGGTTCCTCGTGATCCATCACGTACTTGTATGACTTGGTTGAGCCTTCGTGGTCATTAAAAGTGACGCAGGGCGAGATTACGTCGAGCATCACGGTGCCCCGATGGGCGATCGCGGCTTTGAGCATGGTAAGTAACTGCTTTTTATCGCCGGAGAAGGAACGGCCGACAAAGGTCGCACCCATTTGGATTGCAAGCGTGCAAGTGTCGATCGCCGGGAGATCGTTGATCACGCCGGTCTTCTGTTTCGATCCCAAATCGGCGGTCGCGGAGAACTGGCCTTTCGTCAGCCCATACACGCCGTTGTCTTCAATGATGTAGATGATCGGCAGATTGCGACGCATGAGATGCACGAACTGCCCCATACCGATAGAGGCCGTGTCGCCATCGCCGCTCACTCCGAGCGATAGCATGCTGCGGTTCGCCAGCACCGCGCCGGTAGCAATCGACGGCATGCGTCCATGCAACGAGTTGAAGCTGTGCGCGCGGCTCACGAAGTATGCCGGCGTCTTCGAAGAACAGCCAATGCCAGACAGCTTGAGCACGCTCTCGGGCTTTACGCCCATCTCGTAAAGTGCGTCGATCACGCGTTCCGAAATGGCATTGTGGCCGCAGCCGGCGCAAAGTGTAGTCTTGCCACCGCGATAGTCGAGCACCTGCAGGCCAAGGCGGTTCGTCTTTGGTGCGGGAACGGAGGTTGGGGTCGAGGCCATGAACTACTTACCTTCCTGAGAGATGATGTCGTCGGTTACCGAGCGCGCGTCGATCGGTAGTCCGTTGAAATGGCGCACGCTGCGCAGCCGCGGAGTATGTGATGGATTGATGTCGAGTTTTAAGAGGCTGAGCATCTGCGAGTCGCGATTCTGCTCGACGACGTACACGCGATCGTGCTTCTCGATGAACTCGTGTACCTCGCGGCTGAAAGGGAACGCGCGAATGCGCAAGTAGTCGACATCCACCCGATACTCGCGCTTGAGTTGATCGCGGCTCTCGCGCACAGCAAAGTCGCTGCTGCCGTAGGCGACAACTCCTAGCTTGGCTCCATTGTTGGCGACCATCTCGGGACGCGGCACAAGCGAGCGCGCCGTCTCAAACTTGCGCGCGAGGCGCTCCATGTTGTTCTGGTAGTCATCGGGACGCTCACTGTACTGCGCCTTCTCGTTGTGCCCGGACCCGCGCGTGAAGTACGCCGCGCCGGGATGATCCGTGCCAGGCAGCGTTCGGTAAGGAATGCCGTCTTTGTCAACATCTTTGTAGCGGGCGAAGCCGCCCAGCCGAGTCAGATCTTCGGCGCTGAGAACCTTTCCGCGCTTGAAAGGCTTATCCGGGTATGGGAACGGCTCGGACATCCAGTTATTCATTCCCAAATCGAGATCCGACAGCACGAAGACCGGGGTTTGCAACTGCTCGGCAACATCGAACGCTTCACCGGCCATGATGAAGCACTCGGTCACGCTGCCAGGGAAGAGCATGATGTTCTTGGTATCGCCGTGGCCGAGAAAGGCGGTCGACAGCACATCGCCTTGCGAAGTACGCGTCGGTAATCCCGTAGATGGGCCGACGCGCTGAATGTCGAAGATTACCGCCGGAATTTCGGCGTAGTAACCCATTCCGGTAAATTCCGTCATGAGCGAGATGCCAGGACCAGAGGTTGCGGTCATTGAACGTGCGCCTGCCCAACCTGCCCCTAGCACCATTCCAATCGCAGCGAGTTCGTCTTCGGCCTGCACGATCGCGAAGGTGGCCTTTCCGTCAGGACCGATTCGGTACTTTTTCATGTAGTCGATCAACTGCTCGCAGACGGAAGAAGAGGGAGTGATCGGATACCAGGTCACCACCGTGACTCCGGCGAACATTGCTCCGAGCGCCACCGCGGCGTTGCCGTCGATGATGACTTTGTCTTCGTTCTCATTCATCTGCTCGACCCAGAGCGGATCCTTCTTCGTGAGCGAAGCGGCAGCGTAATCGAAGCCAGCGCGCGCGGCGTTCATGTTGAGGTCGGCGGCTTTGATCTTTTTCGCGAACTGTTTGCGCAGTGCGGCTTCCACCTGCTTCATGTCGATGCCGAGCAGTTGCGCAACTACGCCGACGTAAATCATGTTCTTGACCAATTTGCGCAGCTTGGCTTCGGGGCAAACGGTCGACACAAGCTTGTCGTAAGGAACTGAATAAAAGATGAGATCGGAGCGCGTCGCGTCGAGCTTTAAAGGCTCGTCGTAGACAACGGCAGCGCCGGAGTCGAGCGACATCACGTCGTCCTTCGCCGTCTCAGGATTCATCGCCACGAGCATGTCGATCTCTTTTTTGCGGGCGACGTAGCCGTGCTTGCTGCAGCGAATGGTGTACCAGGTAGGCAGGCCGGCGATGTTCGACGGGAAGAGGTTCTTGCCCGAAACCGGGATGCCCATGCGGAAGAGGCTGCGGAGCAGGACGGTATTGGCCGACTGCGATCCGGATCCGTTTACGGTGGCTACCTGGATGCTGAAGTCGTTGACGATACGGTTCCGCTCAGAACCCTGTGCCAGGTCCTGAACGGCTAAGTCCCCTGATGCCATTGATAGTCCTTGAGCGAGTAGTTCCGTACTGCGAGCAATCTGAGCAGTGGGAAAGGAAAATTATAGTGCGATTGAGGGGGTGACAGGAGCAACTTTCGTCTAATGGAAGCTGCTGGGTGTTCGGCGGAGCGGTGCGAAAGCTAAATGGCGGAACCTGGTTCTGGAGTGTCATTCCGAACGCAGTGAGGAATCTCTACTATTCCCTTGCATTGTCGGTTCGGTAGGGATTCCTCGCTTTGCTCGGAATGACAAGGCCGAAGGATTGCTCCTTCGGCCGTTTGCTGAGGGTTTTGAGTTGACTTAGCTAGGCTTCTTTGCCGCAGCCGCGGGACGCCGGCGTGCTGGAGCCCTTCTGGCTGCTGGATGATCTGGAATCGGTTTGATCTTGTTCTCATCCACCGTCGATTCGGTGCCCTGGTAAGTAGCGCCGGCGGGCACGATCCAGAACTCGGCGACCTTGCCTGCAGTCCCGCCCGAACGGGTCTCAATCCGGTTCGGATCGATGCCTTTGTCGTTGGTGAGGTAGAACTTTGCATCTACCGCACGCTCGGCAGAGAGGTTCGGACGCTTCTCCGTCGGATCAGTCGAACCCACGATCACAAGCTTTGAATCGGGTTCGCGCTGCAGACGCAGGGCCACATCGTCGAGCACGGCTTTCGCGGTGTTATCGACGCGCCACGGCTTCAGCTTGTTCGGGAACTCGATCTGATTAATTTTGCTCGCTTGCGGCGGCGGAGGTGGCGGCGGAGGCGGAGCTTCGACGGTCACAGTCGTCTGCGTGTTCGCGCTCAGATTGCGATCGTCGCTCACCGTACTGGTCACCGTAATCGGACCAGGCTGCGCGCCGGTCGTGTTGAGCGTCGCATTCGGTCCATTTGGGGTCAGGTTACCGGAACTCGATTCATGCTTATAGGTCAGAGGACGATTGTCGGGGCTCTGGCCTTGGCAGGAAATCTGGACCGTATCGCCAGGCCGAACCGTCGTCGGATTCGCAGAGCAGGAAATCGTCGGCGGCTGGTTCTGTTTCACGCTGAAGGTCGCGTTGCAGCTCGCAGCGCCTTTCTTGCCATCGCTGATGTTGGATGTAACGGTGTACGAACCGGGCGCAAGTCCGGCTGTATCAACGTTGACCGTCGGACCGTTGCCGTTCACCTTTCCGCCGGTCGCGGTGTAGGTGTAGCTGAGAGTCCGTTTGGGATTAAATCCGGAAGGCTGAACGGTGATCTGCACCGGCTCGCCCGCCATGACTTCGGTCGGCTGCGCCGAGCAGGAGGCAGTCGGCGGGGCCGGAGGCGGCCCAAGAGTTCCGAAATGGAACACGAGACCGCCGCTGATTTTAACTGCGCCCATATTGTCGCGGACGGACCCGACGCCGGGACCATTTACGAAGCCGAAATTGTGGTGGCCGTATTCATATTCAGCCTCGAACAGACGAATCGAGAGCTTTTTGAATGCCTGCAGGTCGAAGCCGCCGCCGCCGGTAAATCCAAATCCCACCGACTTACCGAATCCACGGGCTTCTTCATGATTAATGCCGAAGGTGGCGAGCCCGAATGGCGTAAGTCCTTCCAGTGGAATCCGGAAGGTTGGGCCTGCTGTGAGTGTATTGATGGTGTTGATGTCGCCGAAGTGATTGCCGGTCTCTACTACCCCGCCGAGATACTTATTGACCCAGTACGAAGCAGCGACTGTGAATCCGTCGGGAATGCCCTTATTTCCATTTACGGCGCCATTCGGACTCAGCCAGGAATAGCCCGCGAAAACGTCCACTTTGGACGGCTGGTTCTCATCGGAATATGTACTGGGATTGGGATTCGCGGGTGGTGCGGGAGCGGCCTGCGCCGCTGCATTGTTTGGCTGCGTTGCCGTCCCTTGATCGGATTGCTGCGCCGCCAACCCCACAGACACAGCAACGATTGCCAGCAATAGACGGCCTATAAAACTCGAAAAGCGAGGTGACATGCGCATTTCCTCCAAAGAAACAACACGGGAACAGCTTCAAGAGAGACCGATACGGCTAGACAGCGAGCCCGAGACCCCGGACTGCAAACGGAAATTGTACAGCATCATTTAAGGTGCTGAAAAGCAAGCCGCTGTCCGGGCTGCTTCACAACACCGCCTGCGCCGACTCGCGTCATCAATACACCAAGGGTTCCAAGAAAGTTTTGCTAACCCCGACTGCGCCCCGAAGTCTATCGGAAAGACAGGAGGCGCAATTTGATGCTACGAACAGGTACTCTGGCTGCACTCGCGTTGTTCTCATTTGGAACTCTCAATGGCCGCGCCTACTCCAGCCATCACGGATTGAATGTCAGCATCGATGGCGACCAGCCGGTAACCACATGTGATCAGATCCACGTCCGCTCCGAGGATCGCCAGATTGCGCGCTCGGAAGACCGGCTCACCTTGCCCGGGACCTCCTCCACAATACGGATTCGCGCGGCGCAGAATGGCGGAATTTATGTGTACGGAACCGATCGCAACGACTTCGCTGTCCTCAACTGCAAGCTTGCGACGGACGACGAGCAAGCCACAGCGGAACGTCGTCTGTTGGACATCAAAACTTCGTTCGACGGTGGGCAGCTCAGCGTGTCCGGCCCGGAGGACAGTGATTGGACCTCCTACCTCATAGTGCAGGCGCCACGCACGAGCGCGCTATCGTTGAGCGGGCTGAACGGCCCAATTTCCTTTTCTGGAATGAGCGGCAAAGTTGAAGTGCAGAACACGAATGGTCCACTGTCGATCAAAGATTCCTCCGGCGAGATCAGCGCGGATATCACCAACGGTCCAATCAGCTATGCCGGCGGATCCGGCGACGTTAAGCTGCGCGCCGAGAACGGCCCTATTGCGGTGAAGCTGGCGGGCACTTCCTGGAACGGGAAAGGGCTGGACGCCGAATCGACAAACGGCCCGCTGGCGCTCAAGATGCCGAACAACTACACGTCCGGAGTGCTCGTTCAGACGCGCGGTTACTCGCCATTCCACTGCTCCGGATGCGAGGCCGCACGCAAGGATTTCGACGACAACAACAAGAGCGTCCAATTCGGAACTGGCCCCACAGTCGTCAGGCTTTCGACGGTGAACGGGCCAGTGTCGATCAATGAGAACGATCGCGATATGGAATAGCACGCAACGAGAAATATCCATGTTAAAGATGTTTTCGCCGGGTCGGCTTCCTTCTGCGTTTAAGATGTTGGACCGTGAAACGCAATCGTCTGACCCGGCGCCGCTTTCTTGAGCTCAGTGCTCTCTCCGTCGGAGCTGTTGGCTTTCACCCTTCTGCATTATCTGCGGCGGCGGACCGAGGCATCTCCCTCGTCTCT
>DATEMI010000106.1:0-2294 GCA_035275665.1 Terriglobales bacterium
CGCCGTTCTTCTCCCACGCGGGAATCAGTTGAGTGACAGGGTTGTACATGCTCAGCAGATGATCGGCAGCTCGAATCGCGCTTTCGCGCAGCTTGGCATCGTGTGTCTGCTGATATCCGGCAACTGAGGAATAGAAGTAAAGAAATCCGGTGTCGTGGTTCTGATCGTTTTCGCCGCCCGTCATGCGCGAGCTCCACAGCTCGGCCCAGCGGCGATATTTCTCATCGTGCGTGAGCGCGTACATCTTCCAGAGTTCGCCGGCCCAGAATCCGCCAGTCCAGAAGAAGCCTTTTTGCGATTGCCATTCGCCGGTTTGGTTATTGCCGTCGGTGAAGAATCCTGCACCGGCGTGGGCGTTCACGCTGCCTGGCTGAGTCGCGGTGATGATTGGTTCCCATTTGGCTGCGGTGCGGTCAATTTCTTTTTGCAGTAGATCGATGGCTTGCTTGTAGGTGCGCGTGCCGATCGGATGCAGCGTATCGGGCGGCGCGCTTTGGACCTCGGCGGTGGTGGAGAGCAGCTTCACGCCGGCCGGAGCTTTCATGCGAGCGGCGACATCGTTGACATAGGAGATCAGCTCGTCTTTGCTGGTGATGTTGTCGATTCCAGCGACTCGCGCAACATACTCTCTCGGTTCCTTTGCTCCGGGAACGGGAATCGGATCGTTGGTTCCGTCCTGATCCCAGGCTGCAAGCGAGTACCAGGTCGCTGTACCGTTCTTGAGCGGGAAGGTATAGAGATAGTCCTTGGCATCCTTGTTGTTGGACGCCGCAGTTTCTGGACCCATAATCACCGCGAGTCCCAGATTGGTACCGCGCAAGATCGGCGACACAGCCTTGTTTCCGCCTTCAACCGCCTGCTCTCCCCACATCGCCAGCCAGGCAGGATCGTCGCCGCTGCCGGAGCGCAGCTCAGGAATTCCCTGCTGCTGGGTTAGGCCGGTGGCAAAGAAGAGATCGCCGGCGTCCTGTGAGGTGAGTGTTTGCGTGAACCCGCGTTCGCCCGCCCATTGTGTTGCGCGAACTTTTACGTTCACGCTCTTGCCTGCGACCTTCCAGCCCTCATATGTGAACTCGACGATTGCGCGCACCGGGCCCGTAGAGATGATTCGCCAACTGCGATTCGTCACGTCGGAAATGTGTTGCGCGATTCCGTTCACCCATGCCGCAGGCGCGCCGATTCCCAACGCGTCGGCGACGAGGTAGATGTCGCGACCGTCCGGCGAGTAGTTGTGGTAAACATAGCCGGGCGTCGCGTAGCGATCGAGTTGAAGCGACGGCCGCGGCTTGCCGTAGAGATCGATCGCATTGCGCGGATCGAAGTAGAGCCGAAATGCATTGCGCTTCGACTCCCATCCCATGCCGTCGATCTTCTTAGTGAAAACGGCATTCGTTTGCGGCTCGTAGTCTCCTCGCAGACGGAAGATGCGATCCGGCGGTCCCCACGTGATAGTCACGATTCGAGTCTGATGCGGCTTCAAATCGATTTGGAACGCGATCTCGTCAGGCTTGAAGTCGCCATCAAGATCATCGACCTGCGATGGAAGCTCTGTCGCATGCAGGACTGTCGCGTCTTCAGCCACTGTGCCTGGGTCGGTGGCAGTGACGATCTGCGATCCCGCGTAAAAATCGGGCGCGATTTTTCGTAGCTCCGCGACGGGGACGACTATGTCCTGGGCGGGACGATCTTGATCTGTGGGGTTGGTGACTGCCAACTTTACGCATTTCAGGTGGAGCACCGCCCAGAGGTTGGCCGTGAACAGGAGGGGGATTAGGAATGCAAGCAATAAGAAAGCGCGATGTTTCATGCTTTGAAGGAATAACGAAAGATCAGGACCTACGGCCGCCCTCGGCCGGATTTTCGAAGTACTACGAATTGTTCAAGCCTGAAAAAAACTCGGTACTGCTAACAAAAACCGCGCCGGGGAGCGCGTTGGTCCGTTTAGTGGGCCCTTTTGTCAATCTCCAGCCATTGCCGGCTTGGCTTCTGCCTCCCGTACCTGCTGCACGATGTCGAGGTACTGGCGCGCAAGCGCAGTGATCTGCGCTGTCTCTCCGGTCTTGAGCGCGGCGGCGACCACGAGTTCTCCCCCAACTCCGAGCGCCGAGGCTCCCGCGCGGAGGAAATCAGCTGCCGTGTTCAAGTTCACTCCGCCGGTGGGCACAAGCGGAACCTGCGGCAATGGTCCACGCAGCGCTTTGAGATATGCCGCGCCACCCACGGCGCTGGCGGGAAACACTTTTACAAAATCCGCTCCGGCCTTCCAGGCGGTGATGACTTCTGTCGGCGTGAGC
>DATEMI010000107.1:0-3911 GCA_035275665.1 Terriglobales bacterium
CGAGGCGGAGATTTTCTTTATCGAGCAGTCGCAGAACGATCTTTTCACCCCACAACGTGGGCAAGCAGTTCACGCGGTAATCGAGCTGCTTTTTGCGCCCGTTGAGCTGCATCTTCAGCATGATGCGTCCGTCCTGCGGCAGGCGCTTTTCGCTGATGTCGAGCTTAGACATGATCTTGATACGCGAAGTGATCGCATCCTTCAGCTTGAGCGGCGGCTGCATGATGTTCTGCAACACACCGTCAATGCGGAAGCGTACGCGGTACTCCTTTTCATAAGGCTCGATGTGAATGTCGCTTGCTCCGCGCTTTACCGCGTCGGTGAGGATCAGGTTTACCAGCTTGACAATCGGAGCTTCTTCCGCGCTCTTCTCCAGGTCCGACGCGGCGAGTTCTTCTGCCTCCGCCTGGAGTTCGACATCGCTTTCTTCACCCATCGACGCCATGATCTCGTCGAGGTTTTCCTGCTGGTCCGGCTCGGAATAGGTCCGCTCGATTCGGTCCATGATCGCGCTCTCCGACGCGACCACCGGCTCGATGTTGAAGCCGGTCATGAACTTGATATCGTCCATGGCGAACACGTTCGTCGGATCAACCATCGCAATAGTCAGCGATGCCCCGACGCGGCTGAGGGGCAGAATCTGATGCTTGCGCGCCGTCTCCTGCGGAATGAGCTTTACGACGTTAGGATCGATTTCGAAGAACTGAAGATTGATTGCGGGCACGCCATATTGACGGCTAAGAAAATTCGTAACTTCTTCGTCGGTAAGGAAGCCCAGCGATACCAAAACGGAACCCAGCCGACCTCCGGTCTGCTTCTGCTTCTTCAGCGCCTGGGCCAGTTGGTCCTGCGTGATAATCTTTTCGCGAACTAAAAGATCACCGAGCCTTTGCGACATACCTGAGGTTTCCATTCGCCGGATTCATCCGGCCGTAACTCTTGCTGATTCACTTGACCCAAAAAGCTGGGTAGATTCGGCAGAGGACAGAATTCCGCCGCGCGGCAGACAAATTCGTTACAAAGACACGTTCAAGCAAATGCAGAATGTTCGACGTGACATTTATTGTCAATCCAGAAACACAGGAGAGGATAGGGGGAAAAGTACTTAGTTACCAAGGACATGCACGTTCGTGTACGTTACTTACAGAAGTAACAAAGTTCCGAAATGGGAATTGAAAAGCCCCGATTGAGATGGATGCGACAGAGCCGCCGCCGGGTAAGGGTAGGGCAGCCTTCTATGTTGCGGCCGCATCTCTCCGGAATGTATGGAGCATCATCGCACCCGGAGCTGACTTGGCAGCCATTTCCGGACACCGGCTATCCAGACGTTCTATCGCTAGCGCAGCAGATTCGAGAATCCCGGCAGCTTGGTGATGTCGTTGAAGATCACCATGGCAGCGAACAGCACCAGGAATACAAACGCCGCCTGGTAGATACGCTCTTTGATGTGAATGCTGATGTCGCGACGGATCAGCCCCTCGATGAAGAGCAGCAGGATCACGCCGCCATCCAAAATGGGAATTGGGAATAGGTTGAAGATTCCCAAATTGAGACTAATACCGGCCATAAGCAGAAGCAGCGGAGTCCATCCTGGCTCTCGCGCGGCCTCGCCGGAGACGCGAGCGATATCGATCGGTCCGCTCATCATCTTGACCGAGACCTTCTTCTGCACCATCTTCTCGACCAGCTCGATTAGTAGCATCGCGTACTTCTTGTTCTGCTCGACCGAGCGGCTCAGAGCCTTCGGGAAGGGAAGCTTATCCACCGCCTGACGAACGCCAACGGTGATCCCGACCAGATATTTCTCGTGTCCCTCACCATCCGAGCCAAGCACCGGCGTGATGTCGTACTTGGACACCTTGCCGTCGCGCATTGCCGTCACTTCGACCGGCTTGCTCTTGTTTTCCTGAAGGAAGTGAGTGAGCTCCCCCGGAGAATGCACTCCAATGCCGTTGATGGCAAGAATCTCATCCTCTTCGCGGATGCCGGCTTTGTAGGCAGGCATATTCTTCTCAGTAGAGTCGATGACCACTCCGGCCGCAGGTTCAAGCCCAGCTTCGCCAATCCGGCTGGGACCATAGATATCGGGAGTAAGAGTGGTATTGATGGTCTGATCGCCGCGCCTGAGAACCAGCGGAATCGGTTGTCCTGGACTGATTGCGATCTTGGCTCGCGTATCTTCCCAAAGTGGGTTGCTCTGTCCATCGATCTGCGTGATCAGATCACCGGGCTTCAACCCAGCTTTGGCGGCCGGTGTATTCTCCTCCACCCAGCCCACACGCGAAGGTTGATCGATGTACCAGTCATGCTCGTAATGAACCATGTACACGCCGGTGACGATTCCCAGCGCCAGAATAACGTTCATCGCCGGCCCGGCAATCGCGATCAAAAATCGCTGCCAACGCGGATGCGACATGAACTCGCCCGGATCGCCGGTGCGAGCCTCCATCGGATTCTCGCCCGACATCTTCACGTACCCGCCCAAGGGCAGAGCCGAGATGCGATAGTCGGTGTCGCCACGCCGGAATCCAAGCAGACGCTTGCCGAAGCCGAGAGAGAACACTTCCACGCGCACGCTGCACATCTTGGCGACGGCATAGTGACCAAATTCGTGCACCAGGATCATGACTCCCAGGACGAAAGCCATGGCCACTAACGCGATAACAACACTAATCAGAGATTGCATTTAATCAGTTATTCCGGGTTGCCGAGCTTGAGTGTACACCCCCACCAGCAGCCACTAGCGGTCTTTCAGTCCCAACCAGTTCGGCTGCCAGCCCACGTGCATCAGCATCCATTTGCAACACTTCCCTAATAGATTCAGGATGGCGGGCGCTAGTTTCGTCTAATACCTTCTTTATTGTGCGGGGGATATCCTCAAATCCTATCAGGCCATCGAGAAAAGCCGCTACCGCTACTTCATCCGCGGCGTTTAAGGCAACCGTCTTAGCCCCTCCGGCTTCCGCAGCTTCATAGGCCAGCTTGAGACCGGGGAACTTCTCTGTATCAGGGGGGCAGAAATCGAGCTTTTTCAGGCTATTGAGATCGAACTTCAGCTCTGAATCCAGCCGTTCGGGATAGGTAAGTGCGTACAGAATCGGCAGCCGCATATCCGTGACCGACAGTTGAGCAAGAATGCTGCCGTCGTGGAATTCCACCAAAGAGTGAATGGTTGATTGCGGATGGACAATCACCTTCACCCGCTCCGGCGGCAAGTTGAACAAACGGCACGCCTCGATCACCTCGAATCCTTTATTCATCAGCGTGGCCGAATCGATCGTAATGCGCTTGCCCATTTTCCAGGTCGGATGATTCAGTGCCTGCTGCACCGTTATGCTGCTGAACTGTGACTTTGGTGTATTCAGGAACGGTCCGCCGGACGCCGTGAGCCACACTGCGCTAACCTCGTCGAGACGACCTCCGCGCATGCACTGATGCACCGCGTTGTGTTCACTGTCGATCGGGAGCAGCGGCTTTTCCTGTCGACGCGCTTCTGCCGTGATCAGCTCGCCGGCTGCGACCAGACATTCTTTATTCGCAAGACCAACAGTCTTGCCCGCTTTCACCGCTTCGTAAGTAGCTTCGAGGCCGGCGACTCCAACGATCGCGCTCACTACAAAATTCGCTTCCGGATGCGTGGCTACCTTCACGGCTCCTGCAGGTCCGGAGAGAACCTCGGTCGCTAGTCCAGCCGATTGCACGCGCGCACGCAGCTTTGACGCCGACTCCTCATCGGCCATCGATACAATTTCGGGACTCCATTGACGGCACTGCTCGAATGCCGCATCGACATTCTTTCCCGCCGCAAGCGATACCACGCTGAAGCGTTCCGGATAAGCTTCGACGATCTTCAGCGTGCTCACTCCGATGGAACCGGTAGAGCCAAGTATGGCGATGCGCCGTGCTGAATC
>DATEMI010000108.1:0-9424 GCA_035275665.1 Terriglobales bacterium
GCGGGGCTGAAGCCCGCCCTTCCGCCCCCGAAACTATCCGGATCTCTAAAAATGGATGACGATGCCGGTGGAGAGGCGATTGTTGTTCTCGGACTGGTTGAAGAGATGGGTATGGATGACGTCGAACTGGACGATCCGCCAAGCGATCTGGGGGACCAGGCTCCTATCGAGGCCGAAGCCGAAGCCATACGCGAACGAATTGTCCGTGATGCCGCTCGCGTTGAAGTGTCCTTCGCCGATCAAGACGTGGGCGAAGGGAGACACGGGCGCCGGGAACGAGACTTGGGGGCCGAACAAGTAATTATTCAGATGCGAGTTGACACCCTCGAACGTGCCATAGTGGCCGTCAATGTCGACGACTCCGCCCAGCCAAGGATTCAGTTTGTACTGACCGGACAATTCCCAGCCGTTGGTGTTGAACGAGGGCGACGTATCGGCGTGCATAAACGAATAGCCGCCGAATACTTCGATCTTATCGGTGATTGCCTGAGCGCCAGCTGGAGTGGCGAAAAGAAACGCAAGTAACATGAATGCGAAAAAAGGTACAGATCGCCCAAGTGTCACGAAATCCTCCGTGGAATTTGAAAGTCCGCTTTAAAGATAGCCCACCAAGACAGCTCTAGACCATAGCTGGAATGCGCCTCGTGTGCCGCGCTGAAGCCCGCGGCGCTACGTTTAAATCTTTAAAAACGAGTCGCATCCGGACTGGTGCAGCGATTGATTCGATACTGTGATGCGGCTTTAGCGCGGTTGGTTTGCATTTCCCAGACCAGTCTCGATAATACTAGGCAATAAAAAGAGGGCTCACGATTTCTCGTGAGCCCTTGA
This sequence comes from Terriglobales bacterium, assembly GCA_035275665.1. GTDB lineage: Bacteria > Acidobacteriota > Terriglobia > Terriglobales > Acidobacteriaceae > Gp1-AA112. Next base: position 829 of record DATEMI010000108.1, read on the forward strand.
ATGTGAAGGCCTCAGTTCTTTAGAACGTGAAGAGAACCGAGAACCTAGCGCTGAATGGAGGGACAAAGGACAGTGGGATGTGATTGTTGAAGTCCTGGTTCAGCACTTGGAAGCTCAGGTCCACATCCTGCGTCGAGCGGATGAAGCGTTTTGTGTTGGCAATGTTGAACGCATCAAACGTCAGTTTCAGCTGCTTGGTTTCGCCGAATTTGATGGGGTACATCAAATGTGCTCCGACGGTGCCTGTGACCGGTGAGCGACCGAGATCTCCGCGGCCGTGCAATGGCACCTCGCCAGCATTGCCATAGATCTCTTGCGCCGCAAGAGTGGTGAGCGGCACACCGGAGAGAACCGAAACCGCCGTACCCAACTCGAGATTCTTGGCAAAGCCTTCCGAAATCGTGTAGCTCGGAAGGATATTGAGCACATACCTGCGATCCGTGTTCAAAGGCCCGATCCCAAGCTGCTGACCCAACAAGCCAAGATCTCCGTTCGTCAAATCGAACAGTGAGCTGATGCCCGGGTCGCTTTGATCATTATCGTTGCGGAACGCGCCTTCGTAGTTGCCAACCAAGCGGCCAATCCGGAAATTCGACTGGAGTTGCCAATTATTGCGGAAACTCTTGTTCAGCTCGAATTCCACAGCTTGGTAATTACGCGCCACGTCAGGATATAGGCCTGGGTGGCAATACGGGCAGCCAGCCGGGAAGTATTCTCCGCCGAAGAGCGCGTTGGGGTCCGCGATGTTGTTGGGTTGGCCTTTTTTGCCTGCCTTTGGATTCGGCACCGACCATGTGGATTGGTTTACGGACGGGAAACATGCGCTTCCGACGGTATTACCGAACGTATCCTGCATATTTGGAGCATTAAAAGGCGTCGGCACGAAGTTTGCGCCGATGCAAGCCGAAGGATAGCCATATCCCTCAAGCGCTTGCGCGTTCGACTTAGAGGGGTTGTTTGTTGCCGTTTCCAAGGCGCAGTCGAAACCATCAATGGTCGTGGTTCCCGGATTTGCGCCCGGGCAGATGGCAGCGGGCGTGGTCTGGTCGACTGCCCCGAACGTCTTTTCGTTTGGTGTGACGAAGATCGCTTGATTCGCGCTCGGATTTCCGATTACGTACGAGTAGGAGCCGCCGTTGAAGGCTAAGGCGGTCAGTTGTTCGACCGAGGCACCAACTTCGTCCTCGACGACGCGCTTCATGCGACGATCGACGTAACGCACGCTACCGAAGAAGCCACCGGAGAACTTGTGCTCGGCACCAACGACGAATTCGTCGTTATATTCCATGCGGATGCCCGGCGTGAAGGGCTCGCCGCCGGATTGGATTTCGATGTTTGCGGTCTTAGCTATCCCGCCAGTGGCCCCGTTAAGCAAATGAGCCTGATCTGGAACGAAGTTAACTGTACCGTATTTGTTGAGTGTGACCATACCGCCCGATGATGCAGGCGCCCAATATTCGTTCAAGTTATCGTCTTCGCTGCTGAGTTCGCGTACGGCCATGTCAAGGGGCAATATGAAGGCGAGCCGGTCAAAGTCCACGTAGACCTTAGAGTCAGGATTGGGACTGACGATAAAGCCTATGCGCGGCGACCACTGATCATTGAAAAAGGTGTGGGCCGCGCTGCCGGTAAGGCGCTGCTGCTCCCAGCGCAAGCCGAGGTTCAAGGTAGCGTGAGAGCCCATCTGCCACGAATCGTTGGCGTAAGCAGCATGATATTTGCCGGTATTATGGGAAATGCCGCCATCAAACCGGCCGCGGACTTGGTACAGTGCGACGCGAACCGGTACTGAGAAGCCAGAGACATTCATCAAGGGACAGAGTTTGCAGGTGCCGGGCGCCAACTGGAGCTGCAGTGCTGCATCGGAAGTCTTGCCTGCGCCGGCAGAAGTGCCAGTGCCACCGCTGCTCGTGGCGTTATCGCCGGGAATGGTGTATGTATTGAACGAGTATTTCGTCACGTCATCGTAGACCGGGTATTGCCAGAAATATCCAACCGACAAGGAATGCTGGCCCGCGAAGCGGAAGATTTTCGTCGTGTCGAACGTGAGGCTTTGGGCGTGAGACGTGTAGTTGACGAGAATCCCGGTACCCAAGCCCTGCGCTTGGTAGTCGCCGCGTTGGGCAGCAGTATTCGCCGTTAAATCATTTCCGTTGACGTCAAAGCCATCTCCACCGGTTTGCGTCTGGTCTTCAATCGGATAAATCGAGGTATCCGCAGGCGTTTCGATGAACTTGTTCCAGGAATAGGTATAGGCAAAATCAGCGGTCCAAGTGGGGCTGATGGCTCCATATGCGCGCGTATCCCAGTTCCGCGTGCCGAAATCCCATTTCGAGTTGCCCGAAGTATTGTCGGCATTCAAAGTGGAGAAGGCAGCATGATTCGTGTGGGACGGGTCGCCGAATACGGACGATTCAATGCTCATCGAGCCATTTACTTGCCAAGTGAGTTTTCCGGCATAGGCGTAGGTGTTCGTGCGGCGGTTAGTCTGGCCATGATAGAGGGTGTAGAGACCAGAACCAATGGCCGGAGCCTCGAAATCATTAAAGAAAGTTGGATCAAAGGCGCCGAAATAAAACAGGTGGTTCTTGAACCCGGGAACATAACCGCCCAACTCGAAATCGCCTTCGTATTCACCATTGTCCAGATGGCGACCGATCAAATTCAAGGGATGAAAATCGTCCTTATTCGCAAACACCGACTGCATGCTGGGGCTCTCGAAATAACCGCCGATGGTTCCGTGCATCTGATTGCTGCCGGATTTGGTGACGATCTGAACGACGCCGCCGGTGGCATGACCGTATTGCGGCTCAAAGCCAGCGGTTTTAATTTCCTCCTGCTGGACAAATTCCGGAGTAATGCCGACGCCAATCGCACCGTAGACGGTGGAAAAACCACCGAGACCACCGAAGGCGGGATCGTTGAGAACCACGCCATCCGCGACATAGAGATTTTCGAGACCGCTTGCGCCTGAGATCGAGGGATTCGCATCGGTCGCGGAGCTACCGACGGCGGTACCCGTCACCCCACCACCGCTGCGCAGGCCGGACACGACGCCGGGCGCCAGCAACATCACGGACGAGACGTTGCGCTGGACGGGGATGGCGTTCAGAAAATCGGAAGTAAGCGTCGAATTGATCGATGAGGATGCGACATCAACGTTTGTGGTGGCACCGGTGACTTCAATGCTCGTGGTAACGGCACCGACGGGCAGTTGTACACTGACGTTTGCAGTGTTATTAATGAGCACTTCGATACCCGTCAACGTGACTGTCTGAAACCCGTCTTTTTCCGCCTTGACGGAATAGACGCCGGGGACGAGCGCAGTGAAAAGAAAGGTTCCGTCGGCCTTCGAGGTCTGCGTTTGATTGCCGAGGGGACCGGTGGCGGTGACTGTTGCATCGGGGATGGCGGCTTGGGACGTATCGACTATGGTGCCACCCAAGCTACCTCTCGTGGTATCACGCGATTGCCCAAAGGCAATGGACGAACACATAAAACAAAGTGCCAATACAACTGATCCAACGAAAAGCTTTTTTATCATTTCCGCCCCCAAATTTGATTACACACGGCATAAGATCCGCTGAAAATACACAACCCCGGGAAGGACAATTCAAACGAAAATTGGAGACTAGCCCCATAAGGAAACAGCACGGGTGCTGCCAAAAACGTGCACCGCTGTTTTTATCATAAAGCCTTGATTTACAGCAACTTAAATATATGCAGGCGGAATTTGTATTTGAGGAGGCCATCTCCTCAACGCTTTTTGGAATAGTTCATATGGAAAAGCGGAAAATTAGAGGCTTAGCGAGCGGATGTGAGCAGAGATTTGCCCTTTTGCGTGCTTTCGAGGGCTTCCTGCGTCTTGCCCAAATGCTGATAACAATCCGCCAGCGCCAAGTAGAGGGCACCGTTGGTTGGCGCTGAACGAATGGCATCCTGCAGGAGAGATGCGGCTTTTGCCGGGTTGCCGGCTTTGAGAAAGCTTTCGGCAATCTCGGCGATCGTGATGGCGTCTGTGTGGTCAGTCACTCCGACGTCGTTGTACAGGCTGACCACCGACGAAAATGCGCTCAGGCTGTAATATTCCTCCACGAGATGAGCGCGGGCGACGTCATTCTCGTGATCCTTTGCAAGGGCCGATCGAAACCAAAGCCGCGCTTGGGTAGGGTCACTTTGCGCGAGGAAACAGAGCGCCCGCTGCTCGTCCAAAACACCCTTCGCTAAATCAACGTCTATTTCTGGTTCGTCCACATCCCATGGTGAAGCCGAGGGAGTTTGGCCCGATATCTCAAATGACAACGAGGCGTGCGCTTTTTCGGTGCTGCCCGGCCGGGCTAGCGAAAGAGTGAGCAGGTAACTACCGGCAGGCTTATCGACCAGAGGAATCTTTTTGCCGTCAACGAGCGACCCCGAGGGGCTGAACTGCCCCATGTCGACCGTTTCGCTGAGCACTGTGGCCGTGCCAGCTATTGCCGGCTGGCCCAAGCCGTATTGGACATCAATTTTTTGGCCACCAACTTTCGACGGGTCTTGGGGAGCAGCCCACAGTTGGTAGGCAACGTTCAGAGGTTCGTCAGGATTTAGAAGGACGGGGCTCATTTCCATTGGAGTGAATCGCAATCCGGCCATTTCGAATGGGGTGGTGTCGTCTTTGGAGCGATCCCCAGGGTTGACGGCGGAGAAAGGCAGAATCGCTGGAACTGCGAAGGTTTCCGCGGTGACGGCCGGGACCGTCACATCGCGCACGGCATGAAAGCCCGTCTTCTTGGCCCAGTCTGTGAACAAAAAGTCCAGATGATATTTGCCGGGCGTGAGCGGCAGGAGGCCTTCGTAGCCAAGAGGCCGATCATGGATTTCATCAAAATGGTTTTTGTCCAATGTGCCGGAGACGGTCTTTTCCTGCGTGAAAATCGGTGTCTTCCCGTCAGCGCTGAAGACCTGAACACGGACCTCGACAGTATAGGAATAGCGACCGTCTTCATTCTTGGTCATGGTCAAATCCGACGGATCGCGCAATCGGATCGCATAGTCGAGGCGGGTCAGACCGCGGTCATCGCGGACGGGCAAGAGAACGATGTCGAGCTTGTTGGAATCAACGATCAGCCGGGAAGTAACGCTCTCAATGAGAGTATTCCTGCGATCCAGCTCCGCCACATTGGCCGGCTGATTCGCGAAGTTCTTCACATCCGCGAGGAGCATATCCGATTCCAGGCTGATTCGGCCGTTGGGATCGAGAGGCTCGCCGGGTATTAGGGATTGCGCGATATGGGCTACCTCGGGGCCGACGGCGGATTGGATCATGTGGAGCGCGGCTTGGGGGTCGTTGGTAGCTTCGGTGCCGGTGACTAACTTATCGGGCCCATCCATATAAGGACTGTAATAGCGATAATCGCCGATGTTATCGCGTTGATAAAAGACGATGTAGAAAAAGGGAGGAAGAGCGGGGCTGGCATTGGAATAAAACCAGATTTCGAAGGGGCGCATATTGGGCGCGCCGTAGTATCGCTGAATTTGCTTGGGCGCGCCTAAAGTGATGTAAGTGCGACCGCGATCAGAACGCCAGCCTTCCCCTCCAGAGCCTATGCCAAAGTGCGCATTGGCATAAGCGATCCGCTGATAAACGTCGTCTTTGTAAGTGTTTACGTTGGATCCGGGGACGGGATTGCGTATCGCCCAGAAATGCTCGATGAACTTGTCACGCGCGTCGTCGGACGCGAGATTCAGGAAATCCTGGCGTTCCTGCCTGGTAATGATGTAGGCGACGTCGCGATTTAGCCAGTCGCTGTAGTGTTTCGGGAGGGCGGTCTTTTTGGATTGATTCGGAGCGGCCGCGATCGAGATAGGCGCAAGGCAAGCGATCAGGCATAAACAGCAAAGAAGCTTGAGCTGCTTGAAATGCTTACTCACGGCTAATCCGAGGCATTTTAACATGCCGGCAAGGCGTTTGAAAAAATAGCCCGGACGCCGAGGCTTTCACGATGTGCGGCGGCGGTGCAACAATTCGGCACGTCGTGCGTATGTATAATGGAGGATGATCACGGGAAGCTAGCCGAACTTGCGGGTGCAGCAAGCAGCGCCCCTACCCCTTAACCTAATGCCTGCAAAAACATCCATGTCGTTTGCTGAGGCGACGAAGATCGCAATGGCGAGTCTTTGGGCGCACAAGCTGCGAACAGTGCTGACGCTGTTGGGCGTGGTGATCGGGGTGACGTCCGTGATCGCGGTGGTGAGCCTGATCGGCGGGCTGAATTCCTATGTGGCGGACAAGGTGTTCAATCTGGGAGCAGATGTTTTTCTGGTGTCGCGGGGGCCGCTGGTGACGCTGAACGTCGATGACTATATGAAGACGCAGAAGCGGCGGAAGATCAGGTTGGACGATTATGAGTTCGTTCGCGACAACTGCAAGAGCTGCGTGGCCGTGGGCGCTGAGCTGAGGCGCGGCAATGCGAAGGTGCAGTACGGGACCGATTACCTGGAGAACACGAGCGTGATGGGTTGGACCGGCGAAATGGCCGATCTGGAAAATTATGATCTCGATTCGGGCCGTCATGTGACGCAAACCGACGTGATGCATCGTTCGCCGGTGTGCACGGTGGGGTACGACATTCAGGACAAGCTGTTTCCCGGAACGGATGCGATTGGCAAGGAAATTCGCGTGGACACGTCGGAGTGCCAGATCATCGGCGTCGGGAAAAAATTGGGCACGGTGTTCGGTTCGTCGCGAGACAACTGGATCGAGCTGCCGATTACGACGTTTCAGAAGATGTACAGCTCGGACCAGTCGCTTACGCTGTGGGGCAAGGGGATCGGCGTCAAGACCATGCAGCAATCGATGGACGAGGTGCGTTCACTGATGCGTGGGAAGCGGCACCTGGGTTACAACGACCCGGACGATTTTGAGATTCAGACGAACGATTCGTTTCTCTCGATCTGGTCGAGCATCAGCGGGTCGTTTTTTGTGCTGACGGTGGCGATTGCGTCAATCTCGCTGGTGGTGGGCGGCATCGTGATCATGAACATCATGTTGGTGAGCGTGACCGAGCGGACGCGGGAGATCGGGTTGCGAAAGTCACTGGGCGCACGGCAGAGCGATATTCGGCTGCAATTCTTGATTGAGTCGTCGATGATCGCGGCGCTGGGCGGTTTATGCGGCGTGACGCTTGGGATTATTTTCGCGAAGATTTTGACGGCGACGACGGCGTTGCCAAGCGCCGTGGAGCCGTGGTCTGTGATTATGGGAATGATCGTGGCGACGAGCGTGGGCGTGTTTTTTGGAGTGTATCCGGCGTCGAAGGCGGCGCAGCTGGACCCGGTGGTGGCGCTAAGGTCGGAGTAGTGGGAAGCGCAATAAGAGGGGTCCTTCGGGCCGCTTCGCGTCCCTCAGGATGACGCCTTCGAGAAAGTGGGCTGCAGGGAATGGAGCGCATTCGGCAGAGCAGGATTTTCGGCGGCTTCAAGGAGGCGGTCGGGCTCGCGCTCGACGCGCTGAAGCATAGCCCTATGCGTTCGTTCCTGACGGTGCTGGGGATCGTGATCGGCGTGGGCACGGTGATCGCGATTGGGGCCGTGGTGAACGGGCTGAATTCGTCGGTGACGGATACGGTGGAATCGCTCGGATCGAACATGATCATCGCTTCGCGGTTCAATTTTGCGCAGCTGGGGCGGCGGGACCCGGCGGAGTTACAGCGGAAAGAGCTCAAGGCTGAATGGGCCGACGGCATTGCGGAATTGCCGCATGTGGCCGCGGCAACGCCGAACGCGCGCATTCAAAATCAGCAGCTTGGGATCGGCGGAAGCGACGTGCGTCGCGGAAGTTATCGCGCGCAGAACGTAATTCTGCAGGGTAGCACGCCGACGATTGCGCAAGTGTTCGATGTGTCGCTCACGGCTGGACGATTTTTCAATGAGACGGACGAGGAGCATCATTCGCCCGTTGCGGTGATCGGGCACGATACCGCGGACACGCTTTTTCCTTGGCATGACAATCCTGTGGGCCAGGAAATTCTGCTCGAAGGGCGCGTGTTCACGGTCGTGGGTGTGCTGGATTTGCAGAAAGGCGCGTTCGGAAACGGGAAAAATCCTAACGACAACGTGGTGATGGTGCCGCTCTCGACGATGCTGGAGCTGCATCCGGAGTTCAAGGATTTCGTGCTCTTTATGAAGGCGGACAGCGCGAAAAATGTGCCGGTGGTGGTGGATGAGGTGCGCGAGTACTTGCGGCGCGTGCGGAAGCTGCCGTCAAACAAGCCGGACGATTTCGCGGTGTTCACGACGGATTCGTTCCTGGAATTGTGGAACCAGGTGTCGCAGGGGATTTTTATTTTGATGTTCGGCGTGGGATCCGTGGCGCTGCTGGTGGGCGGCATTGGCGTGATGAACATCATGCTGGTGAGCGTGACGGAAAGGACGCGCGAAATCGGCGTGCGCAAGGCGATTGGCGCGACGCGCGTGAATATCCTGATGCAATTTCTGCTAGAGGCTGTGACGCTGACGATTATCGGCGGAGCGATTGGGGAAATTCTCGGGTCGGCGCTGGGGCTTTCGGTGCGACTTGTGTCGTCGCTGCCGGCGAGCGTTTCACTATTTTGGGTGG
>DATEMI010000109.1:0-9873 GCA_035275665.1 Terriglobales bacterium
CCTTCAACTGGCCGATTTTCTGGGTCCTCCAAGTATCAAAGGGTTTTTCCTAAGACACTGTTTTCGTTAGCCCCCGAATTGCATCCACCACCAACTCGGGCTCGTCGAGCTGGATCCAATGGCCGCTTTTTTCTGCTACGACCAAATTAGTCTTTGTAGAAATCCGCCGCGCGTATTCGTCCTGATCGGTCGGGTGCTCGTTTTGGGCACCGATAAGCATCGTGACCGGCAAGTCCAAAACGGGAAACTTGAAAGCTTCGACGACGCTCTGCGCCAGACATTTGAAATGACGCGCCATGCCCTCGAAGCTCTTGGACTGCTTCCAATGGCAGGCGACGAGAGGCCAAGTTTCTTCAGGCATTTTGCGCACCTGTCCGCCGATGCGGTCGATGACCTCTGCAGCCCGCCCGCTCCATGCTTTCGCTGCGGCGCGCGGCAGAAGGCGATTGCCGGCGAGGAGCAGGTTCAAAAGGACACGCACCACTCCCAATCGCGCCGCCAGCGCCCCGCGTCGAGCGAGGCGGATGCCATGCGCGATCGTTCGCTGCTGCTGTTCAGTGATGGGATTCCATTCTGCCGGATCCAGGGGATCGACCAGAACGAGCCCGGAAGTCTCATTGCGGAACTCTGACGCGAATGCACGCACGATCAAGCTACCGAACGAGTGTCCAACCAGGATGTAAGGTGCAGGGACGCGAGCAACCTGAAGTAAAGCATGAAGCTGGCGGGCCAAAGCTGTTGGCGTGCATGGCTGGTCACACAGATCGCTCCAGCCAAGGCCCGAGCGATCGTAGCTGCAGACGCGCGCGAATCGGGCAACCTCGTTTTGCACTCTGCGCCAGTTCAGTGAGGAAGCGGAAATTCCCGATTCGAGGATGACGGAATGCCCTGAGCCGATTTCGTAAAGATGAAGCCGATGGCCGCCAACATCGATCCGGCGACCGGGAGCAGGGAAGCGCCGTTCATCAGAGCGCAAGCCAATCGTTTGATAAACGACGCCACAGAGGACCAGCAATGCCGCGATGCCGATGGCGAGGGCGAAATAGATCACGCGGAGGGTCAGTCCGAGACAGCGATTTGGCCGGGCAGGATCGGACGCGTGCGCGGGAGATAACCTCTTATCGCGAGTGCGGCCATGAACGCGAGGACGCCGATGAATCCCCCTAAACGAAAAATGTCGAATCGGCGGCCCTGCGGTAGCCACAACCAGAGCAGTCCCAAAATCGGCTGTGCGACAACGCAGGCCCACACTGCTCCATAGAAATATCGTCGCTCATGTCCTTCGCCAACCGTGGAGCGTTTTACACGCGGCAGCAAACCGAGCGCGCCAAGCATCCAGAAGGTCGCAGCGAGAGGGAAATAGAAATGCGAATAGATCTGCTGCAATCGCCAGTGTCCCGTGATAATCGCTCCAGCGAGTCCACTAACGTTCAGCACGGCATAGGTTACCAACTCGCTCCAGGCAAGCGTGTAGCAGATGCGCCGATAAACAGGGTTCGGGCGATCTTCGGTAAACCGAATGATATAGGGCTTCGGTTCCACTCCAGGAAGTTGACCGTAGAGTCCTGCGATGCCAGTGCCGAGTATCACCGTCCCCAGCCACGCTGCCATATAGGGATGCACTCCGTGCGCGAAGAAGTCAAAAGTGAAGGGGCCCGGAGCGAGATAGAAGACCGCAATCCAGATGGGCCAATGAGCGAAGCGGTAGGGCAGCTTGTTGCGTTCGCGAATCTTGCGCTGGCTGGAGTACTCGAAGCGGACGGCAACGGAGGAGTTCGACATCAGCAAAATAGCTCCGCTGGTCAATATCCCACAGGGCATACAACTACATCAAACGGCAGGGATGACGTTCGAGGACGGGAAGGAGTTGCAGAGATGCGCATGGGCTCCGCCGTTAATGTAACTGATGAACACGGGCCGGCGCGACGATGGACCACCAGACTTTTGTGCTGGTTCTCAGGAAGTCGACTTGTTACTATCTCCCGCAAGTTGCGGTGAGCCCACATTACTTGGATGGTTACTCACGTAATTCCTCCTTTTGCTGATCGACGGGCTTCTTGGCCATCCAGAGCTAACATTCGATTTACGCGACCCGATCGAACCAGGTCCCATGAAACCAGAAGCACTCATTTTGACTGGCGATCTCGAACTCTCGCAAGCGATTCGCGCTGCGGTCGAGCGCTTTGGAATTGCTACTGGATCAAATGTCAAGGGCGGCGACGTTCTCGAGGAGTTGCAGCGGAATAAGTTTGATTTGGTAGTCGTCGATTGTTCGAACATCGAACAGGGATGCGCGGCACTACGGGAAATTCGACTAAGTCCAACTCATCGATCCGCGGTCTCAATCGCTATCGTCGGCGAGCACGGTAATCGAGAGCAGGTTTCGGATGCAGGGGCGGATTTCATCGTTTCCCACGCAAATTATCCCGTCGAGATCGCTACCACTCTACGTTCTGCGTACGGTCTGATTCTCCGTGAGCGGGGCCGCTACAGTCGCTTTCCTCTCGTCGCCGAAGTGCATGTTCGTTGCGGTACGTTCTCCTCCGATGGATGGATTTTGAATGTCAGCCAGGGAGGTGTCTGCATTCGTGGAATTGATCAGCCGCTCTCGGGCGTGCTGCAGATGTGGTTTGCTCTTGACGAAGGATCTGCTCCGATCGAGCTAGCTGGTGCAGTAGTTTGGCAGCGCGACGGGCTTACCGGAATTCAATTCACATCAATGACCAAAGCCAGCCGCGCCGAGCTCGAAGATTGGCTCTCGCGACAGTTCGAAATTCAGACCCTTGTGCGTCCTCCAATTCGGCCAAGTCGCTCAACGCCTCACTTCGTTGAGCCTCCACCTCCCGCTGAGCCGAGAACTACACCCATTTCGATTCCGGGAGGCATTCATCCCATCGTCACAGCCATTATTCGCGGAGGACCTGTACGCGCGCGATGCTCAGGATGTGAAGCAGACATTCCACTCGGTTCTGTGATTGGCGACTCAATCGAGCAGGAGCGCAGGCTGCGCGATGCTTTCGCCAGGCATGTACACGAAAAGCACGCCGCGCAAGTCAACGAATGAGATCGAGCTACGCTTCGGCGCGGAGAGCTTCGACTGGGTGGAGATTAGCAGCGCGACTCGCGGGCTGATATCCAAAGAGCACGCCCACAGCGCTTGAGACTAGCAGGGCAACGATTACTGACATCCACGAGACATTCAAATTCACAAAGTCCTGGACAAAGACAGCAGCGGATGCCAGCAAGACGAGCGCGCAGAATGCGCCCGCGATCGATCCGGCTGAGCTGATGAAAACGGCTTCGAGCAAGAACTGGAGGCGAATCTCAGAGGATCGCGCGCCGAGAGCTTTACGCAGACCAATCTCCTGCTTCCGTTCCGCGATATTCGCCAGCATGATGTTCATGATTCCGGTACCGCCCACGACCAGGGTTACCAAGCCAATTGCCAGAAGCACTACGCTCATCGCCAACGAAATGTCGCCTGCTGTCTGAAGCAGAGAGGAGAGATTCTCAACATCATATTTCGCTTCGGGCCGGTGACGATTCTGGAGAAGCTCTTTCAGGTCGCGAGTGAGTTGACGCACGGCATAGGACGAATCGGCTTGCGCGTAGATCACCTGCAGGAATGACTCGCCGGTAATGAGCCGCGCCGTCTTGTAAGGAACAAGAACCGTCTCCGCTTGAATCTCAGATTGCCCGAACGTAGGGACCCCCTCGCTGAAAGTGCCGATGATTGTGCAATGAAACTGGTCTATTCTCAGGCGGTCGCCGAGCGTCAATGTCGGATTCCGTTCGGCAATGGCATCGGTTACCAGGCAAACTTTCGAACGAGCGCGAAAATCTTCCTCGTCAAAGTAGCGGCCTGAGGTGATGCTAAGGTTGCGGATCTTAAGGAAATCGTGAGTTGCACCCACCAATCGCGCGTGTCGAGGCCGTCCAGCGATCTGGAAATCGATTGGAGCGTCGTAGGTTCCGGCGACAGCTTTCACTTCAGGAATGGCTATTCGGATCGCGTCCAGGTCAGCCAGGCTGAGCTCGTCCTCAAGAGTTGTTGGATTCCCGTTTCGGTTCAGCGTCGCATAAGCCAGATTCGCACCGATTCCCTCAATGCGCGACACGATGTATTTCTTCCCTGTGCCGGCGATTGTCAGCACCAGCACCAGTGATGCGCAGCCAATGACTACGCTCAAGGTGGTGAGGAAAGCTTTAAGCCGATCGGCCTTAAGTGCCGCCACTGCCAAACGTAGACATTCCATCCATCTTTGCATCGTGTCACTCATGCAGCGGAAGATTCGTAAGTAAGTAGTTGTCGGCATTGCGAGCCACGACATGCACCTTCGCCTCGCCCAGCAATTTGTTCAAATGCGGTACATCGCTGCCGTATGCGAGCAGGTAATACCGTGCACGCTGCGACCAGAGCGACTGGCACTTTCCGTCGTCGATGAACACTTTTGGGCTTCCCGGAGCATAGGAACCGTACTCGAGATTGTCCCTGCGCCCATTCCAAAGGAGCGCGCTGCGATTGGTGTAGAAGAACACCGACGAGAACGCGTAGTAAGCGTCGCCTTCGATCAGTTGGCCCGGCGGAGATTTCTCCAGCGCCTGTGCCAGAGGATACGAACCTAGATAGCCCTCAAAGCGAATCAGCGCGACTCGTGCTGCCTGAAAGAAAACCACCATCGCCACGGCGATTGCTGCGATTCTGTTCGCGTGTTTGCGCGCGACCGTCAATCCGCAGAATCCCAAACCAAACGCAAGAGCCGCGAGAGTGAGCGGCAGCTTCAGATATGCGAATGCGGTGAGAGTGAGATCGCCGAAATGGCCGAGGGACAACGTATAGAGCTCAGGATGCTGGACAAGAGCCTGTGAGATGTCGCCCGGTGCCGGCGTGCGCCAGACCAGCAGAAGCAAAGTAGCTATGGCAGCGAAGAGCACAGCAAACGTGATCTGCAGTCCGCGCATTCCGGAGCGTACTGGCGTATTCTCGGACGCGATCGCCGATCCAATGAGCAACGCCAGCGCCGGATAAATCGGCATCGAGTAGTACTCCTGCGTAGTCGAGAAGGTAAAGAACACCATGACTACGCCGATCCAGCAGAGCGCCATCAAACGTGCACGTCCGGCGCGCGTGCTTGGACGATATGACAATCGTGCAGAGGCGGGGAGAAATGCGGACCAGGGAAACAGCCAAACCAGATTCAGGAGCCAGAAGAGTGCGCGAGGAACGGTGTTGTAATCGCGCGGGTAGCGTAGGTTTAGGAAACGAAGCAAGTGCTCGTTAAAGAAGTAGAACCAGAAGAATCCGCGATATTCGCCTGGTCCGCTATGAAGGGAGAAGGCGAAATATGGCGGGTTATGCAACGTCGCAAGGACGTGCCACGGGGCCGCGATCAAGAGCGCGATTGCTCCCGCAGTGAACAAGTGCAGACGCCTCCAAGCGCTGAGCGCGAACAACTGTCGCGTGCAAGCCATGTAAGCAAGTCCAGCGAGCGCGGGAAAGACAACAGCAATCAATCCTTTGAGAAGCAGGCCAAGACCAAAGCAAACGCCGAGCCCGATTGCGTGGACCCTTCGTGGTTCGTCCTCGGGATCGAGCAGCCCAAGCCAAGCCCAAATGGCACCTGTCGTGGTCAAGGTGAGCAACGCATCGGGAATGAGGATGCGTGTGAAGAGAAACAGTCCAATGCAGGTGGCGAGCGCCAGTCCCGAGAAAACTGCCGCCGTTTCATCGAAGGCCCAACGCGCGAAACGGTAAGTGATCCAGCAAAGAAGCAGAACGCCAAGAGCGAGAGGCAGGCGCGCCGACCAATCATGCACGCCAAAGACACGGTACGAACCCGCCATCAGCCAGTACACAAGAGGAGACTTTTCCAGATAGGGAACGCCGTCGAGACGCGCGGTGACGTAGTCCCCCGAGGCGAGCATGTTGCGTGCAATCTGCGCCTGGACGGCATCCACGTCGTCCATAAGCCGCGGCGGACTGACGATGCCTACGAGGAAGACAAGGCTAGCTGCGGCGAGGACGATCCAACCACCTCTAAGTCCTCGACCAGCACCTCGGACACCTGTTCGGCCGCCGGCAGTTCCACGCTCCAGCGCTTCATCCACATCAACAACACCATAAGTCCCCATAACTGATAACCTGCGTTCTCTCTCCTCTCCAGATGCCTGTGAATCAGGCGCTCGACAGCGGGCCAGCGGAACAGTCCGGTGGCCTCGACGTTTTCCCGGTTCAGAGTTTCCAGCAGGAGTGGACGCAACACCCCGCGAAACCAGTCGTGTACCGGAATATCAAATCCCATTTTGGAACGACGTAAAACGTGCGGCGGCAGCTTGTCAGCCATGAGCTTGCGCAGCACGTATTTCGACGTGCTGCCATACAGCTTGAACTTGGCCGGGAGCGCACGAGCGAAATCGACGATGCGTGGATCAAGGAATGGCGGACGCACTTCTAGTGAATGCGCCATGCTCATGCGATCGACTTTGTAGAGAATGTCGTCGGCAAGATAAAAGCGCTGATCGAAATCCAGAAAACTCTGCAATGTCGAGCCGCTCATTTGACCTAACCATCCGCCGAGTGAATCCGGCTCGGCGAACAGAAATAGGTCTTCCTTCTCTCGTTCTGAATTGGTCCCGTTCCAAAAGACGTGCGCGAGCTGGGGTGATAGCAGCGATCCTTCGAGAAATCGCTTGAGTTTATATTCGAAGCTGATCCGACCATCCTGAGCGGGCAATCGTGTTGCCATAGCCAGTGCAGCCCTGCGCAGGGCACGAGGCAACAATCGGAACGTCGAGGCATAGCGATCGGCTTTGTAGGTGAGATAGCCGGCGAACAACTCATCCGATCCTTCGCCGCTCAGAGCCACGGTCGCGCTCTCGCGCGTCATCTGGGAGAGGAACCATGTGGGCAGTGCTCCGGCATCGGCGCTTGGCTCGTCGGAGTAGAACGCGAGGTCTTCGATTGCTCCGACGAGATCCACTTCGGGATTCAGATCAAATTCCGTGTGATCTGTTCCATAGTGGCGGCTCACGCGGCGAATGTGCTCGCTCTCGTCTCCTGAACTCCCCTTAAAAGTGATCGAGAAAGTCTTGATTGGCCCGCTGGTCTGTTCGCTCGCATAATGGAGCACCGTTGAAGAATCAAGGCCGCCACTCAGCCAGATTCCAACCTCGGTATCCGCCACGAGTTGTTCGCGTACTGCACTGGACAGAAGGCTGTCGAGCTCTTCACAGGCGGCTTCGATCGTTGGTGGAGATTTTCTGTCTCTCGAGACTGTGGCGAAATCGGAAAGATGCGCCACTCCGCTTTGCCACTCGAGCAACTGGCCGGGCATTAACTTCACAATCCCATCAACGAGGGTGAAAGGCCCCGGCACATAGTTGACGCTGAGGAACGCGTCCAGACCCTCAAGACAGATGTGCCGTCGCACCTCGGGATGAGCGAATAGGCATTTCAGCTCCGAGCCGAAGAAAACCTCGCCTTCATGCAGCCGGTAGTAAAGAGGCTTGATGCCCATGCGGTCGCGTGCGAGCACAAGACGCCGGCGCGACCGCGTCCAGACGGCGGTGGCAAACATGCCGCGGAAGCGAGCAAAACATGAATCACCCCAATGCCGGTAAGCATTCAGCGCCACTTCTGTGTCGCATTGAGTCTGGAAGGAATAGCCCGCCTGCTGAAGCTCACGGCGAAGTTCCTGGTGATTGAAGATCTCGCCATTGAAGACGAGGACAACCTCGCCGTCAGCACTTTTCAGCGGCTGATCGCCGGCTTCGAGGTCCATGATTCGCAGCCGCGTGGCACCGAGTGATACCTGCCCAGAGACAAATTGTCCCTGGTGATCCGGACCGCGATGCCCGATCGACTCGAGCGCTGATGTCAGAACTCCGGCAGGAAGACGTCTTTCAACGTGGGTAAATCCCGCGATTCCGCACATTATTCGAATGTTTCTCCGGCGCGCGGGCGCGGTTCATGTTGGACTCCGGCCCGTTCGTATTGCACCGCAAAATTCAGATTCACGGTTCGTTTCAACTGACGGGGGAACCGCAAGGGGCCTTCAAAATGACACATCTAATACCAAATGTAAAGGAATGTTAAGTAACCTTGTTCAGCGTGAAGCAAGTTACCACATTGATTTTAGAGCTTTTATTAGCCGAAATCACGGTTAAAGCGTCCTGCCCAACCCATTTCAGGGATGGTTGGAGGCTAGACGGCAGCGCAATGTGTTTCATATACCACTTTGGTGGGGAACTCTCCATCAGCGCTCCAAACTTGCCAAACGAATTGCCCGATTTGCGAAATCTAGTGACCTTTCTCTGATCTTACCGTGTGTGCGAGCTTAGCGCTCATGCGGAAGGATTGAACCAGCGAATTGTCAAAAAAAGTGCGGCAGCAACCGCGGCGGAAGCTGGAATGGTGAGGATCCAGGCCCAAACTATTTTGCCGGCTACGCCCCAACGAACTGCGGACAAGCGCTGAGTGGAACCGACGCCGACGATTGCGCCGGTGATGGTGTGCGTCGTGCTGACAGGGATACCAGCGGCTGCAGTCGTAAAAAGCGTAATGGCTCCGGCTGTCTCTGCGCAGAATCCTCCGATGGGCTTGAGCTTAGTGATTTTTGAGCCCATGGTGTGCACGATGCGCCAGCCCCCAAAATACGTGCCAAGTCCCATAGCGAGATTCGCACCGAGGATGATCGGCCAATGAAAATGTCCCCACGTAGTCGAGAACTCGTGCTTGGTGATGATGCCGTCGGCATAGAGCGCGCCCGCGATGATTCCCATGGTTTTCTGCGCGTCATTGCCGCCATGCCCGAGGCTGTAGGCGGCGGCGGAGAGAAGTTGCAAACGGCGGAAGAGTGCATCAACGTTCTGTGGCGCCGAACGACGGAAGATCCAGAACATTGCGGTCATAAAAATCATGCCGAGGATCATTCCCAGAATGGGAGCTATGACAATGAAGATCAGAGTCTTGGTCCAGCCGTGAGGAATGATGACCCCAAAACCTGCACGCGCGATCGCCGCTCCAGCGTAGGCGCCGATCAGAGCGTGTGAAGATGACGTTGGCAGCCCCCACCACCAGGTGAGGATGTCCCACACGATCGCACCCACCAATCCGCTCAGCACTACGGCTTGACTGATTCGATTCACGTCGACCATTCCCGAGCCGATCGTTTTTGCTACTGCCGTCCCAAAGATGAACGCAGCAATGAAATTGAAAATGGCTGCCCAAACGACCGCGAGCCGCGGGGACAAAACACGCGTAGAGACCACGGTCGCTATGCTGTTCGCAGCATCGTGAAAACCATTGAAAAAATCGAAGCAAAGGGCCAGCAGGATGGTGACAATGACCAGGATTGTCGCGTTATCCAAGCAGGAGAGTCTCCGGAGCTACTAATCAGCAGCGAAGGCCGCCGCCAAGTTACAAACAATACAGCGGGAACAGTGGAAATACAGGCTCAAGCGCTCTTCACGACAACCGACTCGATGACGTTCGCGGCGTCCTCTGCTTTGTCAGTTGCAGTTTCGAGTACTTCGTACAGTTCTTTCTTCTTGATGAGCGAAATTGGATTGGTTTCGGTTTCGAATAGCTGACCCAAGGCGACGCTGGCGATACGGTCAGCCTCGTTTTCCAGACGATTAATTTCGACACAGTACTGTAGAACGTTGTTCTTTTTTTCGAGGTGCGAGACGGCTTTGCAAAGCTGTTCCCCCTGACGAATGATTACGTCAGCAAGCTGGGGAGCCGAAGGCGTGAATTCCGTAATCTTGTACATGACTAGCCGCTCCCCGGCGGCGTGGACAAAGTCTAGGACATCGTCGAGCGACGAAGCGAGCTTGTGAATGTCTTCTCGGTCGAACGGGGTAATAAAGGTT
>DATEMI010000110.1:0-2145 GCA_035275665.1 Terriglobales bacterium
ATCTTCACTGCCCGCCGTACCACTCACGTTCGGCGCGGTGAGCGCCAGGTCGAGCACACTGCGATTGAACAGCGGAACGTCCTGCATCTGTCGCGCGGTAATCGTCTGCGACTGCGTTCCGGATTCGGTGTTCATAAGCGGCGCTTGCGCTTCCACCGAGATGATGGTTGCGACCGAACCTGGCAGCAAGTTCACGTTGCGCGTAACCGTCGTCGCAGTATCAACCTTCACGTCCTCGTAAATGGCCTTGCGAAACCCGGGCGTTTCCACCTCAACCCGATATGTGACCGGATCGAGATTGCTGACAGCGTACGTTCCGGCATTCGTGGTTTTCGTGACGAACTTCTGGTTGGTGCCGACGTTGATCACTGTGACTGAGGCATCGGGCACAACAGCACCCTGTGGATCGAATACTGTGCCGCTGATGCCGCCGCGATTGGTTTGCGCCAGAACGGGAAGAGATGACGTTAGCAGCAGAAGAAAGATTGCAAGACAAACATATGAGACTCCCAAGATAGAAGTCTGACGGAACTCGCTTCGACCATCGGAGTGCATCTGGTCACCCCCACAATGAAATAGGCGTGCAGCGCGTCAGGCGCGGAGATGTGATGTATCACTCTGCCGTAAACGTTATCAAGGCGGAGTAGGTTCATTGGTGATGGTTTTGTATTGCAGAACGCCTTGGCGGGGCGCAGGGACATTCGCAAGCACGCAGAATCGAAGATTATTTCAATGTAACGCGCGAGTCCTGAATTCAAAGATGCATCACAGGTGCTCACCCGCATTGCACATTGCGAAACTAGAGCAGCCGGCCTTGCGCCCGAGCCAGAGCGCCTTCCAGGTAAAGCGGCTCCAGCCCAAGGGCCCAATATTCGATCGTGGTTCGATTAGGCTGCGAGGTTTCCTGGTCGGTGCGCAGTACGGGTTTGTGGCTGTCGCTCGGTCGAAATTCCAACCATGCCTGCCATGTTCCGTCGGGCCTCTCAGCTCCACACACTCGTGCAGTGTAGGATGTGCCATGATCCGCGACTTTCGCGGGGTGCTCGTAAATCAGCTCTGACATAGGTTCTTGTAATTATTGGAAGGTATTGGGGCGCCAGATGCTGCCTGCAACCTGCAGTCCGGAAAGTTCTGCGAGTGCCACATTTTTCGTTCGCGCCGCACATTCGAGAAGTAGCGAATGTGAAACTCAGGCGGTGGTCGCCAGTTGTGTGCTGCTGGTCGGTTGGGGACGCGGGCAGAGCATCCACATCAGACCGCCACCGATGACTAGTAGCAAAGCGATGAACTGCGTTGCGCTCATAATTCCGCCGAACATCGAGCCCCGGTCGGGATCGGCGCGCAGAAATTCGAGGAAGTAGCGCGCAATGCCATAGAGGAACAGATACGCCGCCGAGATCTCGCCTTCGAAGTGCCGATGACGGAAGATCCCTAAAAGAAGAAGGAAGATCAGGAACTCTGCGAGGAATTCATATATCTGCGTCGGGTGTAGGCGGATGCCGAGCGGCGTTCCCGCCCACTGCGCTAGCGGGTTCGTGAACGTCACGCCCCAGGGCAGCGTTGTAGGTTTCCCGAAACAACAGCCGGCCGCGAAGCATCCCAACCGTCCGATAGCGTGGCCAACAGCAATGCCCGGCGCGAAAGAGTCTGCTGTTTTCAGCTTCGGCAGGCGATGGCGGACGGCGTACCAATAGCAGACGGCGATTGAAAGCAGGAGTCCGCCGGAGAAGACACCGCCCGATTGCAATGTATCGAGGCTGAACAGGCGCAGCGGCTGGTCTGGGTGCTCCTGCCATGTGGTGAACAGATACAGCAACTTTGATCCGATTATGCCGGCGAGAATTGCGACGAGGCCCATGTTCCACATGGTGTCGACATCGATATCTTGGCGCTGCGCAAGATGGACGGTGACTAGCAATCCGATGATGAGGCCGGCAGCGACGAGAACGCCGTATGTCGGAAGAAAAAAATGTCCAATCTGGAAGAGGCGGGGATACACGGAAAATCAGCTTCTGAGCTGCTAGACTCCTACGCCTCTAGCTTAAATCAGAAAGCAGCTTCTTAGCTGCTAAGCTCCTAAGCTTCTCGCGTAGGGGGATCATGCCGAAAATGGCGATCTGCGATTCGAAGGAGCATCCAACCGCG
>DATEMI010000111.1:0-6933 GCA_035275665.1 Terriglobales bacterium
TGCATCGCTGTAAAACTGCCGTCTTCTCCTGCCGCCACGGACTATCGGTTTGTTAGGACTTGGCTTGAGCCCAGTGAACCTGCTGTTTTTTCAGAGGTAAATGAAACGGCGGATCTCCCGGAGCGCACCCCAGACCGTACAAATCGGGGCTGCATCGTTGCGCTCCGAGGGATGACAGTGAAAAAGGCGATTCGGGATTGGGCAGACAGTCAAGAAAGCGATTCGATGTCAAGAAAAGCGGTCTTGAGCAAGCTAAAAATGCTCTACTCAAGCTGCTTCTTGAGTTGATCGAGCAAAGTGAGCGCTTCGAGCGGCGTGAGGCGATTCACGTCGACTTCCTTCAGCCGATCTACAATCTGCTGCGAAAGCGGGGTAAAGATGGCGAGCTGGACCGATTGCGTCTGCTCGCGACTGCGGCCATGCTCCAGGTGTTGCACCGACTTCTGTTCCTGCCCCTCGTGCTGCGCCAGAACCTCGCGGGCGCGACGAATCACTTCCAACGGCAAGCCGGCGAGCTTGGCGACTTCGATGCCATAGCTCTTGTCGGCTGCCCCGGGCTCGACTTTGCGAAGAAAGACGATCCCCGCCGGCGTCTCTTTAATCGATACGCGGCAGTTTTTTACCCCGGCGAGATCTTCGCCGAGCACGGTGAGTTCGTGATAGTGGGTGGCAAACAGAGTTTTCGCCCGCGTGACCGAATGCAGGTATTCGAGCGTCGCCCAGGCTAACGCAAGACCGTCATACGTTGCTGTCCCGCGGCCCATCTCGTCGAGCAGGACGAGCGAACGTGGTGTAGCAGTATTCAGAATCGCTGCCGTCTCGGTCATCTCGACCATGAACGTCGACCGTCCGCGAGCGAGGTTATCGCTGGCCCCGATACGAGTGAAGATGCGGTCGATGACGCCGACTCGCGCCGCGCGGGCGGACACAAACGATCCCATCTGCGCCATGATCACGATCAATGCCGTCTGCCGCAGATACGTTGACTTGCCTCCCATATTGGGACCGGTGAGGAGCACGATCAGCTCGGAGCCCAAATCGAGTAGCAGGTCATTAGGAACGAAGCGTTCGGCGCCGCTCATCACCTGCTGCTCGACAACCGGATGCCGAGCTTCGACAACCTCCAAGACTCCTGAATCGTCGACCGTCGGACGCGTGTATCCACGCTCAGCGGCGATGTGAGCGAGCGCGAGCAGAACGTCGACCTCTGCGATGGCGAGTGAAGTCTGCCGAATACGCTTGGCTTCCGCCGCAATTGCGACTCGCAGCTCGGTGAATAGCCGGCGCTCGATCTCGACGATTTTCTCTTCGGCCTCGAGCACCTTGGACTCGTACTGCTTCAATTCGGGAGTGGTGAAGCGCTCTGCGTTCACCAGCGTCTGCTTGCGCTCGAAGTCTGCCGGAACGAGGTGAAGATTGGGTTTCGTGACCTCGATGTAATATCCGAAGACCGAATTGAATTTGACTTTGAGCGAGTTGATGCCCGTCCGCTGCCGCTCGCGTTCTTCGATTTGCGCGATGTACTGCTTGCTGTTGCGGCTGAGGTCGCGCAGTTCATCGAGTTCCCGATCAATGCCCGCTCGAATCACTCCGCCATCGCTGAACGAGAGGGGAGGCTCGGCCACCACCGTTGTATCGATGCGCTCGCAGAGGTCTTGAAGTGGATCGATCAAAAGATTGAGTTGCGCGAGGCGGGAACACATCAATATCTCCAATCCGCTCTTGATCTGCGGCAGGTTGGCGAACGATGCCGAGAGCGCGAGCAAATCCCTCGGATTCGCGGTTTCCAGCGTCACTCGACTCAGCAGCCGTTCCAAATCGAGCACGCGTTCGAGCTTTCGCCGCAGCTCCTCGCGATCGATTGTCTGGGCGACCGCAACAGCGATTGTGTCCTGCCGCTGGTGGATTTGGCCGAGATCAATCGAAGGGCGCAGCAGCCATGAGCGCAACAGCCGTTTGCCCATCGGCGTGAGCGTCGCATCGAGCGTGCGAAACAGAGTGACTTCCGGCCCGGTGCCGAAGAAGAGTGGCTCGACCAGTTCGAGGTTTCGCACTGTGACGGCGTCGAGAACCAGGCAATCCTGCCGATCATAGAAACCGATGCGATCGACATGATCGAGCGTCCCACGCTGCGTACTGCGGACGTAATGGAGAATCGCTCCGGCGGCAGCCGCTGCGGCCTGACGTGTTGCTAGGCCGAATCCTTCCAAAGAGAGCACTCCAAACTGATTTTCCAAAAGAGGAATGGCGTAATCGGGTGAAAAGGCCCAGTCCTCAACCGGAGTTTCGGTGAACCGTGCCCCCACCGTCGAGAACTGTTCTGCCTCTGTGGCGGCGAACAATGGCAGTGCAGCAGGAAAAAGCACTTCCCGCGGACGCATGTGGCTGAGCTCTTCCAGCAAACGAGCGCGGTCCTGCGCGGCAAATTCAGTCGCGCGAAATTCGCCGGTAGATAGGTCAAGAGCGGCCAATCCAGCGCGCTCCCCAATCTGAGCGATGGCAGCCAAAAAGTTGTTTTCCTCTGAAGCGAGGGTCGCGTCGGCAGCGGTGCCAGGTGTGAGAACGCGCGTTACTTCACGGCGGACCAGCTTTTTCGCGAGCTTGGGATCCTCCATCTGCTCGCAAATCGCTACACGAAAGCCTTTACGCAGCAGCTTCGCCAGATATCCTTCCGCAGCGTGATAAGGCACGCCGCACATCGGCACCGCAAGCTCTTTTTCTTTATTGCGCGACGTGAGCGTGATCTGCAGCTCACGCGAAGCGATCACGGCGTCGTCGAAGAACAATTCATAGAAATCGCCGAGGCGGAAAAAAAGCAGAGCATTCGGGTGCTGCTTCTTGATCGCGGCATATTGCCGCATAAGAGGCGTGGAGGCTTCGCTCATAAGTGTCGATCAGCTCTGTTCTTCTGGTTGTATTTCAACCTCAATCCGCAGATAGTCGCCCGACGCTATAGGAAGACGGGTGAGAAGACATGGCGACGATTATCTGCCAAGCGAAGCGCAGTGTCAGCAGAGGATGGCTGTTGAAATCCGGTACGCTTTTTCGCAGTTCCCACCGCTTCGATTCCGTGGCAGATTTCCGGCGTTGGGTAATGCACCCTGTAGAGTTACCGCCGTGCTTGTGTCGACCGGCCTCGTCGGCTCTCCGAGCGGCATTCAATGAATTCGCAGCACAGACTTCAGCTAGACTGGTTACACATCTCACGCGGAGGGATGTGTGAGCGGTTGAAACAGGCGGTCTTGAAAACCGCTATACCCGAAAGGGTATCGGGGGTTCGAATCCCTCTCCCTCCGCCATCATTCTGCCTTCTGTTTCCTGCTAACTCCGGTTTTGGCTGCCACTGAAGCCCGGGTTCACTGTCCAAAAGACCGCGCTCTGCCAGTCTGCTCTTCATATGTTGCAGTGAAGCTCGTTACAACAAATAATGAAGTGTGAGCAAAGCACAGGATTGGGCCAGCAAGCGCGAAGGCTGTCTTGAAGAACTCGTTTTCCTGGAGTTATTGCGCACCACGGACATGCTCTCCCGCGGGATCGCACAGGTATTGAAAGAAGAGGAGCTTTCGGCGAACCAATACAATGTCCTTCGAATTCTCCGTGGAGCGCCTGATGGGCTCGCATGTGGCGAGATCGCCAATCGAATGATCACGCGCGATCCTGACGTAACTCGTTTGCTCGATCGCCTTGAAAGACGAAAGCTCATCGAACGCGGTCGTGATCCCCAAGACCGCCGCACCGTTATGGCAAAGATCACGCGCGAAGGCCTGAAGCTGCTCGTGCGCCTCGACGACCCTATTCTGCAGATGCACCGGATGCAGTTGGGACACCTGGGGACTGAGCGTTTGCGGAATCTAGAGGGGCTTTTGCTGAACGCACGAAAACCGCAATCGTAAGTTCGTCGCGACGAAACTGCCTGGCCGTGCGATCTGAAACCATGAAGAAGCGTAGCCGCAAAAACGCGGCCGCCCCATCGGCTACCGGCGACGGTTCTGTTAGCTCAGGGCGCGGTCGAGATGCGTATAGCCGCCGTCGACGAAGATGTGTTGGCCGGTCATGTGGCCGGCGCGCGTCGAGAGCAGGAAGACTGTCATTGCGGCGATCTCTTCGGGTAGAGTCATGCGTTTGCCTAACGGAATTTTCCCCACAATCGTCTTCAGCTTTTCTTCCGGATTTGGGAACGTGTCGAGCCATTGGCGATAGAGAGGCGTCATCACTTCTGCGGGAACGATGGCGTTCACGCGAATTTCGTAAGGCAGCAGCTCGGCGGCCCACTCGCGTGTCAAAGCTAGAATTGCGCCTTTCGAGGAAGCATAGCCCGACGTACCTCCCTGTCCAGTAATCGCAGTTTTGGAGCTGATGTTCACGATCGCGCCGCGTGCTTGTTTCAAAAAGGGAAGCGCGAAGTGCGCCATGTTGTAGTAGTGCAGCAGGTTGCGCTCGAGCGACGCAACGTATTCATCGGGACTGCCGTGTTCCAGACCTACTTTATCGTTCACGCCTGCGTTGTTGACGAGGGCGTCGATGTGGCCAAACGATTTCTGCGTTTGCTCGATTGCGCGCCGGCAATCGGCGGCTTTACTCAATTCGGCGGAAATGCAAAGGCAGCGCCGATTTTTTCCGGCGAGCAGCTTTTCGATTTCCGCGAGCGCCGCCTGATCGCGATCAACGATTGCCGGCATTGCGCCTTCTTCGGCACACGCCCGCGTAATGGCGCCGCCGATGCCCTTCGCGCCTCCGGTGATGACCACAACCTTGTCTTTAAGCTGCAAGTCCATAGAAGCGGATTGCATTCCCTCCGAAGATATTCTCTTTGTCGATAGCCGAGAAACTCTGAGTGTAATCGTCGACGATAGCTTTCACGTTTCGATAATTGCCGCCCAGCAGGCAGACCGGCCAATCTGACCCGAACATCAGACGATCGACGCCGAATGCCTCGAAAACGACGTCAAGATATGGCCGGAAATCGTCGCCTGTCCAGCGCTTCCAGTCTGCTTCGGTAATCAGCCCTGAGACTTTGCACCAGACGTTTGGATGTTTCGCAATGGCGCGCATACCGCGCGACCAATCGTCCAGTTCGCGAGCTTTGATTTGCGGTTTTGCCATGTGATCGACGACGAATTTCTGACTGGGAAATTGCTGTACGAATTCAGCGGCGACCGGCAGGTGACGCGCATAGATCAAAATGTCGTACGTGAAGCCGAATCGCGAAAGCATGCCGACGCCGCGCAGGAACTCTTTGCGCATCAAAAACCGGTCGTCTGGCTCGGCCTGCACGATGTGACGGAATCCGCGCAATTTCCGAAAATGGGAAAAATACTCGAGTCGCTCTTCCACTCTTTCGTCGAGCAGGTTCACCCATCCGACGACTCCGGCAATTTCGCGATGTTTTTCGGCGAGATCGAGCAGAAAGAGGGTTTCCTCTTCCGATTGATCTGCCTGGACTGCCACACACGCATCGATGCCGTTGGCACGCAACTCGGGAAGAAAATCTGCAGGCAGAAAGTCACGCTTCAACACCGCCATTTCGTAGGTAATCCAGGCGTCTCGAACGGGATGGTAGTGCCAGAAGTGCTGGTGGGAATCGACGCGCATGCGTGGAGGTGAACCTTGCGGGTCTTCTCATTCAACGACCGTTGCGGTCGATGGAAGTCCCCGATTTTTACAGGTTGCGGGAAAATGCATCTCGTGCCAACTGCGACGGAAACCAGCGCCGGCAGGCGGTGAGGCAGCCGCGTGTGTTGCAGCTGCGTTTCTGCGCAATTGCTGACAGATCGTGACATTCGGAGTTCGCCTTTCGGCGACCTCCGACCCACCGGCTACCGCCGGCGGTTCTGTCTTCGCTTTCCGCAACCTCTTCAGTCGGGGGCTCCCATCAAACGGGCTAACCGTGCAGGTTCAGAAATCCTCCGTCGATGGGGTAGTTGCTTCCCGTAATGAAACCCGCGGCATCGGAGCAAAGGAACAGCGCCAGCGATGCGACCTCTTCCGGCTGTCCCATGCGGCCGATGGGCTGCAATTGCGAGAGCTTCTGCATCATCTCCTGTTCGCGTCCGGGATAGTTCTTGTGCAAAAAGCCGTCGACAAATGGAGTATGCACACGGGCGGGCGAAATGCAGTTGCATCGAATATTGTAGGCAACATAATCGCGCGCGACAGAATAGGTCATCGTGAGTACGGCGCCCTTGCTCATGCTGTAGGCGAAGCGATCGGCCAGTCCTGCGAGTCCGGCGATCGATGCAAGGTTCAGAATAACGCCTCCGCCGCCAGCCTTCATCGAATCCAAGGCCGCGTACATGCAGTTGTACACACCTTTGACGTTGATGCGGTAGACGCGATCAAACTCCTCTTCCGCCGTGTTCTCCAGCTTGCCAATATGCGAGACGCCTGCATTATTCACGAGGATGTTGATAGGACCCGCGCCCGCAATTTTGCTGAAGATTTCTTTGACCTGCTGCTGGTTGGAAACATCGCACAGGCTCCAACAAACCTGTCCTCCTCCGTCCCGAATCTGCTTCGTTGTCTCTTCTGCGTTCTTTTGATCGACCTCAACGATGTGGACCGACGCTCCGGCTTCGGCGAAGCTCATGGCTATCGCCTTGCCGATCCCGCTCGCTCCGCCGGTAATAACGGCATTCTTGCCGTCGAGTCGAAAAAGACCCGAATTGTTGCCGTTTGAGTTCAGAGGGAGACGCCTCGTTTCCACGGGATGAAGTCATCTTGCCCCAGCAGTTCCGCCTTGGTTTTTGTCTTTCCGCTCGCGACGTTGAGAATGAATTCGAGGACGCGCTCGCCGGCTTCTTCGACCGACTCCTCTCCGGCGACGATCCGCCCGGTATCGACGTCGATCGCATCCGACATGCGCTGCGCAAGCTGCGTGTTCGTCGAAATTTTAATGACCGGAGCGATTGGATTGCCCGTCGGCGTTCCCAATCC
>DATEMI010000112.1:0-2277 GCA_035275665.1 Terriglobales bacterium
ATTCAAAGTGAGCCATGCCCCAAAGACAAGCGTGAAACAGTACAGGAAGTGGGTTGCGACTGCCGCGGCCCACGTCTTCACGGAATACACGCGCGTGATCAGAATCTGCCGGTTCGTGAATTCAAATAAGCCGCGCACATCAGTCGCGACGTAAGACGCCGTCAAGCAATCCGGCACGAACACAATCGAACGGTGGGCGCGCTCCAGAGCTCGCGTCATTGAGAAGTCGTCGCTCACCGAATGCGTCCACTCGTCCAGCACTCCGGCGTGATCGAATGTGTCCCGGCGTATCGCTGTGCCTCCTCCCCAGCAGAAATTGTTCCCATTTTCTTTGAGCAGCGTGACCACCGCAGCGTTCCAGGTAGCCAGTAGCTTGGTCGCGAGATTCTCCCGATTCGGAATGAACCAGCGCATCGTAGTTGCCGCCCCCACTCGCGAATCGTGCAGCGGCGCCACTAGCCGCCGCAGCCATGATTTTCCAGGACGGCCATCCGAATCGGCGAAGACCAGCACTTCAAATTCGGGCGGCAGTTGCTGCACCGCCACTCGCAAATTGTTCACCTTCTCGCCGCATCCTTCCGGCTTCTCCGCGATAATGACGTGTGCCGGAACGAGCGACTCTTTTGCGATTCGATTCACGATGCTATAGGCAGGATCGGCGGCCGAAGCGAGGACAAAAAATAGGGAATAGTCCTTGTAATCGAACTGCGTGAGCGCCGCGAGATTGTGCTCCAGTTCGGGCTCCATCCCCTTGCACGGACACAGCACCGCTGTCCGCGGCATGTAGAAGCCCGGATCCCCTCGCAAACAGCGTCGTGCGTAGCTCATCCAGCGCAACACATCCCAGAGCAGATACACCCCTACGGCAATCTGCAAAATCGCCAGGTAGTAGAACAGAGTCTCCACGCAAGCCGAATGTAGCAGAACTATTCTTCTCTCGCAGTAAGCGCATGAACGGGTAGAATCGCACCGGTAAACGTCTCATTTTCAGGAGAACAACATGAATCGTGTTGATGCGGGCATGGTCACCACCTCGAATGAGTTGGCCGGTTATCGCATCGTCAAGAATTTTGGCATCGTGCGCGGAATCATCGTGCGATCGCGCAGCATCATTGGGAATCTGGGAGCCGCGTTACAAACGATCGTGGGCGGGAACATCACTCTGCTCACCAATTTGTGCGAAAAAACTCGCCAGGACGCGTTCGAGCTGTTGCTGCAACACGCAGCCGAACACGGCGCCAACGCTGTCGTCGCCATGCGTTATGACGCGACTGAAGTCATGCAAGGCGTTACGGAAGTCCTCGCCTACGGCACCGCCGTGCAGGTCGAGCGCATTTCCTAATTTACGGCGAACAGCATTCTCTGCACGAACTCGCGTGCTAGACTTTTCCCTTCATGTTTTGCGCTTCTTGCGGATCGCGCCTTTCCTCTACTGCAAGGTTTTGTTCGACTTGTGGCCAGCCAGTGGACTCGAGCGCCGAGAACACCCTGGTCGACGACTCACGCCAGAGCGGCTCGGGCGAAACTCTGGCGCCGGAAACTCCGCGAAAACCTCCTTCAACTCCTTCACCCGGTCCGCGCCGTGCACCGTCTTCGCCCTCAGCTTCTTCCGGACCTCTGTCCAGCTCTGACGCGCTGGGCGGCGCCCGATTTGCTCCCGGCCAAATCATTGCCGATCGCTATCGCATCGTCGCTCTCGCGGGGCGCGGCGGCATGGGCGAAGTTTATCGCGCTGAAGATCTAAAACTCTCGCAGCTCGTCGCCATTAAGTTTCTCCCGCGAAGTCTTTCTTCCGACGCAGCAGCGCTGGCGCGTTTTCATTCTGAGGTTCGTATCGCCCGCCAAGTGTCTCATCCCAACGTTTGCCGTGTGTTCGATATCGGCGACGCGGACGGCATTCCGTTTCTCACGATGGAATATGTTGACGGCGAGGACTTGTCTTCCCTCATCCGCAGGATTGGCCGCCTCTCCTTCGATAAAGCCATCGAGATTACGCGTCAGATCTGCGCGGGTCTCGCCGCTGCTCACGAGCGCGGCGTCATCCATCGCGACCTAAAGCCTGCCAACCTCATGCTCGATGGCACCGGAAAAGTTCGCATCACCGATTTCGGCCTCGCGAGCATTGCCGCCGCCATTGAGGCCGGCGACGTCCGCACCGGAACGCCCGCATACATGGCCCCAGAGCAACTGGAGGGCAAAGAGGTCACCGCCAAGAGCGATTTGTACTCGCTCGGTCTCGTCCTCTACGAAATTCTCACCGGCAAGCGCGCCTTTGAT
>DATEMI010000113.1:0-27820 GCA_035275665.1 Terriglobales bacterium
GTAAAGATGAAGGATGCGGGAAAGTCGGTACGATGGCATCTCGATCGGCAGCGCATGGTCGCAACCAGCGAGAGACCCGGTGATCATCTCAAGGAATTCACCGTTCCCCTCCGTCCGATGCTGGGGTGCGTGGCCACAGCACCTGGATTCGGTTCGGCGCCACCTCCGACAGGGGATTCAGGGCGATGGGGCGGCAACATGGACTTCAACGAGATTGTCGAAGGCGTGACAGTTTATCTTCCGGTAAATCAGCCCGGCGCCTTGCTGTACGTTGGCGATGGGCATGCCGCACAGGGAGATGGTGAGCTTAATGGCAATGCTCTCGAAACATCGATGGATGTCGAGTTTACCGTTGAATTGATTCATAACAAGCGCATTCGCACGCCGCGAGTCGAATCGGAGTCACAGATCATGACGGTGGGCCTAGGCGGTTCGCTCGAGGACGCGCTACGCGCAGCCACGAGCGGAATGTCGCAGTGGTTGGAGCAAGACTACGGGCTCACTCCTTCGGAAATTGCGCAGGTACTGGGTAGCTCAGCGCGATTCAGTATCAGCGAAGTCGCGGACCGCAACGCCGGAATCGCGGCTAAGCTGAATAAAGCGAGTCTGCAGGTACTCAGCAAGAAGCCCTAGCGAAACTATTACGATCGTGCTGCTAAAGCGAGTTGCGGCGTTGTACGACATTCACGGGAACCTGCCCGCCTTGGAGGCAGTGCTCGAGGAGCTTCGCCGCGAGTACGTCGAGCGAATCGTGATTGGCGGCGATGTTTTTCCTGGACCGCTGGCGCTCGAGACGCTTACTTCTCTACAACGCCTCGACTCGCCCACTGAGTTCATTTTCGGGAATTGCGAGGTCGCATTGCTGGCGGCTCGCGAAGGAAGAGATCCGGGGCACATGCCCGAAACGGCAAAAGAGTCGATGCGCTGGTGTGCAACGCAGCTCAGCGACGATGACGAGCAAGTGCTGCGCTCATGGCCAAAAACAGTTACGATGGAAATCCAAGGACTCGGCAACGTGCTTTTTTGCCACGGTACGCCGCGCGACGAGAACGAAATCTTCACGCGCCTCACGCCAGAGAGCGCAGCATTAAAGGCCTTTTCCAACGTGAACGCAAACGTGGTTGTCTGCGGGCACACGCACATGCAGTTCGACCGCATGCTCGGCAATATCCGGGTTGTAAACGCTGGCAGTGTGGGAATGCCCTTCGGCAGACCTGGCGCAGACTGGTTGATTGTCGCAGCCGAAATCGAGTTGCGTCACACGGATTACGATTTGCGCAGCGCCGCCCGGCGCGTTCGTGCGACCGAATATCCTGGAGCGGAGGAGTTCGCATCGAAGTACGTACTTTCGCCTCCGTCAGAAAGCGAGATGTTGGAATTGTTCACTCAACGGGGATTGGCGTAAAAGAAGCGGTCGCGACTGTGGAGCCTTGCTTTCGGGGTTCGCTCCTTGCGCAGTGCCACTCTGCTCCGCATTTCACCGGACAATCTATCGACGTTCGAAATCCCCAGAGCTGAATCTGTCCCGCACTTCGGTGCTAATACCAACGATGCTGCCGTAACTCACCCTAGGCGCGAAAGCCACGTTATATTGCCTCATCTCCAGAGAAATAGGGATGGTACACCGCATGTTGCTCCTGGTGGTCGCTGTAGGCTATGTCGCTGCGTTCTTTTTGTTTGCCCTGCACACTGGGCGCAACCGAATGCAGGACAGAATTTCCTTCGGCTCTCTGGAGCCGCCTGTTCCATTCACTTATTC
The DNA here is from genome assembly GCA_035275665.1 of Terriglobales bacterium. Lineage (GTDB taxonomy): Bacteria > Acidobacteriota > Terriglobia > Terriglobales > Acidobacteriaceae > Gp1-AA112. The sequence continues at coordinate 1,760 of DATEMI010000113.1, forward strand.
CCGACTGTTCTTGTTGAGCTTGCTGGGATTGTATTTTGAAATGCTGATGATCCGATGGCTCTCGTCGGAAATCAGGATTTTCGCGTACTACAAGAATTTTGTTCTGATTGCCTGCTTTCTGGGTTTCGGTCTTGGCGCTGCTTTGTGCCGACGCCGGATTCACACAATCGCCATGGCGCTGCCAATGACCTTCTTCACTATTCTGGTAGTGGCGCCGATTCCGGGAATGCACGATGCGGTGGTCAAGTTGACCACACTGGTCGGAATGACATCGCAGACGCAAATCTGGGACATATCTACTCCCGATCACATTGCATACCGAGCGTTAGCGATTGCAATCGTCTCGGTCGCTCCCTTGTTCGCATGTATCGTGTTCACCTTTATTCCTTTGGGGCAGATGGTTGGATCGATGTTGGAGACCGCTCCCCGGGGGTCGCGCGCTTATACAACGAACGTAGTCGGCGGGCTGGTTGGGATCGTGCTTTATACCCTTACCTGTTTTCTTAGCCAGCCTCCTGCCATCTGGTTTTTCCTGGGAGCTCTTCTATTCGGCATTGTTTTTTTCAAGCACCCGAAGCCTTTGTTGGTGCTGGGCGGAACTTGCCTGCTAGTTGCCGCAGCTCTTGCGTTTTGGACCAGCAAATCTTCGTCAATCTTCTGGTCTCCTTATCAGAAACTTTCGCTCACGCCCATCCGACAAAACGATGAACTTGTCTCGTATTACCTGAATACGAACGACAGTTGGTATCAACAAATTGTGAATCTTTCTCCTGATTTCCTCGACCGCCACAAAGATCTCATTGGGAAAGAGAATCCGAAATTCAATCCCTACAACGCTCCTTATCTCTTCATGGCTTCACCACAATCGGTGCTGGTGCTCGGGGCGGGCATGGGCAACGATGTCGCTGCCGCTTTGCGCAACACCAAGGCTGAAGTGACCGCGGTGGAGATCGATCCTTTAATTCTGAAACTGGGCGAAAGGCTGCACTTTGAACGGCCGTATCAATCGCAGCGAGTGAAAATCGTCAATGACGATGCGCGAAGTTACATCCAAAACAGCAACGATAAATTCGATCTGATCTTATTCTCGCTGCTCGATTCGCACACCACTGCGTCCAGCTTCTCGAACATACGGATCGACAATTTCGTTTACACCCAGGAAGCAATTGCGCGCGCGAGAGACCTGTTGACTCCTGCGGGATTGATGATCATCAAGTTCCAAGTCAACAATCCGTGGATTGGAGAACGCCTGAGTGGCCTCCTTCAACATGTCTTTCATGCCCAGCCGATAGAGGTCATGTTTGTTTCCCATTACGGAACGGGAGGAAGCTTTTACATTGTCGGGTCGCAGCAGGCGATGGGTCGCATTGCCCGTGACCCGAGCCTGGCCAGGCTGTTGCGCGCTGTGCCGCAGCCGCATGTGGAGCTAACGACCGATGATTGGCCTTATTTCTACCAAAAAGAACGCGGCCTGCCGACCGCAGTGCTGGGAATGGGCGGCTTTCTGATTTGCTTTTGCTGGCTCCTGGTTCGCCGGTTATTGCCCAGCAAACAAGAACAGCTCGGACAGCCGTGGGCTATACACTTCTTTCTGCTGGGCGCCGGATTCATGCTGTTGGAAGCTCACATCATCAGCAAGATGGCGCTATTATTCGGCACCACCTGGGTGGTGAACTCCATTGTGGTCTCTGGTCTGCTGATCCTGATCGTATTTGCCAATCTGATCTTTGAACGCTGGAACTCGTTTCCTCTGGCTTTTCCCTACATAGGAATTATTTCTGCAGCGATGTTGGCTTATGTTCTTCCACTACGTGCATTACTTTTTCACGATCTGATCGTGCGTATTGTCGTCGCCACTTTCGTGCTTTGCCTGCCAGTGCTATTTGCCGGAATGGTATTCATTCGCAGCTATTCCGAAGTCAGCTTTTCCGGGGCGGCTCTCGGCTGGAACCTGATTGGAGCGGTCTTTGGTGGAATGCTTGAAACGATTTCTCAAGCGACCGGTCTCCGCGCGCTGTTGCTTATCGCCGTCGCACTCTATCTTGGATCATGGTTTGCCAGGAAGAAAGTTGCAGCCATAAACCGTGAAGAAGCTGATCGACCGACATACGCAGAAGAACTCGTTCTTGCAGGTCACTAATTAGCGAGCGAATACTTAGCTTTACTTCACGCCGTTCTTTGGATCCCACGAGCCTTGTTCTTTGCGCACGTAGATGATCTGGCCGATGTGATAAGCGTTATGCGTGCTGAGGTGCGTAAACAGTTGTGCGTTTTCTTTTAGCTTGGCTTCGTCGGCGGTTTCAATCCATTTCTCCAAATCGGTGAGAACCTGATCGAGCTGCTGGACGGTTTCACTCCAGCTCTTTTCGTCGAAGTTATTGAAGGTATCGTCGTTGTTGCCGCTGAATTTCTCCGGCTTCTCGCCTTTGAGTTTCGCCAGGCTTTGCCGGTTCCAGAAGACGAGGTGATATGCAAGCTGCCCGACCGAGTGGTTTCCTTTGCCATCGGTCCATTTTGCCTGCTCGGCTGTCAGCCCCTTCACAGCGATGTTCGCGGGCACGAACCACTCTTCGCTGTTATGGGTTGACTTCAGTTCTGCGAGAAGTACCTCGCGGAGGTTGGTAGCTTTCTTGTCCTGGCCAAAAACAGGAACAACGAACACCAGCAGCGCAACTGCAACAAGCTTCTTCATTTGCAATTCTCCGAAGAGTTTCTTTTTGCCGCTCAATTCTAAGTTGTTACACATCAGATCGAGTGGAACTGCGCGAAGAATGTGACAATCGCACACATCTGCGCGACGACCGACATAAGCTGCTGGAACTTGTACCCCTTTCATTCTGCTTCAGGCAATGTGTACTCAAATTCGTAAGAGTGCTTTCCGTCAGGAGCGACGATGATGTTCATCTTGCCTTCGAGTCCTGTGAGCTGACCGGTTGCGGAAGTCGGCACAACGTTGATCGTTAATGTCGGCTTGCCATTGATCATGGTGGCGGTGTGTTGCAGAATAAACGATCCAGTGCGTCCTTTCAGAGTGCCGGTGACTTTTTCAATCGCGACATAAGCTAGTCTGGCATAAGCGAGCATCTCGCCCCTGCCGCTGGCTTCAAGATCGCCGTGAAACTGCTTGTCGATCGACATCCTGCCGAAACTCTTGTCATCCTGATCGTAGGTGGGCAGAGGGTTGAGCTTTACCTCGAAGGGTCCGCTGGCGTGATTGGTCATTCTGGCTTCTTTCTGATTGGTTAAGGACGACGAGGAAATTTGGGCATTTGCCGCGCCAGTTATAGCGCAGATGCCAATGATGAAAGAGGAAAATACGGATAAGCTTCTTTTCATATTTTCTTTCAGGTTTTTGATTCCGAAACGGGAACTGCGATCGGGCAAGCACCAACGCGAAAGCCGCGATGTGTGAAGCCCCCGAGTTCCATCTCCTAGGCGTGGGCCTCCAGAGCTCCTCTTTGTAATCGACGAATGCGCTCAACCGCCGCTGTTAGCTCTGCTGCAACGCGATCGCGAAGGCTTAGCGGCTCCATGACATCGACGCGTGCACCTTGTGCAAGCACTAAGAAGCAAGCTTGATCTTCATCATCAAAGCGCACGTTCATCGTGATCCAGCCTTCCGCATCGGTCCCGCAGCCATCTTCATTGGCCATATGCCACTTCCTCATTTGCTTTGCGCAATCCGGATGCAGGCGCAGCACGGTGTCGAAATGAGGCCAACCCTCACGAAATCGCTGAGCTGACGATCGCCAATATTTGCCGAGGTCGAAAGCCGCAGGACGTTCGCTTCGCTGATCGAGCAGCTTGGCTTCCTCGATTCGAGAAACGCGAAATGTACGCAATCCCGCCGGCGTGTTCGCCACCAGGTACCAGGTTCCGCTCTTCGCAACGAGTCCGAGCGGATCGACGATTCGCTCTTCCCGCTCCCGGCTGTTTTTCGCATACAACATCGATAACTTGCGATCACGCGAAACCGCATCCTGCACGATCGGCAGCATGGAAAGATTCTCCGGTGTTCCGCGCCAGCCGGTGGTATCGACAAAAAGCCGCTGCCGAATCGAGGCCGCTTTCTCTCGCAGCGAATTCGGCAGTGAAGCGAGCAGTTTCGAAAGCGCGCTCTCGGCGGCCGCAGCAAGTCGAGCATCGCCGATTACGCGCGGCTGGGCCATCAGCAGCGCCCGGAGTTCAGCTTCATCGAGCCCCGGAACCTGGGTCCGCCAGTCTTCATCGAGCTGCCAGCCGCCGCGGGCGCCGCGCAGAGCAAAGACGGGAACGCCTGCCGCGCTTAGCGCGTCCATGTCGCGATGCAGGGTGCGCATCGAGACGTCAAGTTTCTTGGCGAGCTCGCGGCCGGACATCCGTCCATGCGCCTGCAGCAAGAGCACGGCGGACAGCAGACGGTCGGCTCTCATGAATGCTCCTTGGCCCTTTCGGCGAAATTATTGCGGCGGAATTATGACATGGGCTGTCATATATGAGCGGCTAGAGTTCATGAATCACGATTTTCTTACTCGATTCGGAAAGACCGAAGAAAAGAGGCTGCAGATGAAACTCACCGACCTGTTCTTAGCACAACTGGAACGCGAAGCCGAAGGGACTCGCCATGCGCTAGAGCGTGTGCCTGAAGGACGCAACGACTGGAGACCTCACGAGAAATCAATGCCGCTGGGTTATCTCGCGGCGCTGGTCGCCAAAATGCCAGGATGGGTAGCAATGACGATCAACACCGACGAACTCGTGCTTGGCTCCAACGGTGGATCGGACTTCACGCCCAAGGCTCTGGCCAGCAAAGCTGAGCTTCTGCAATCACTGGAAGAATCAGTCAGCGCGGCACGGGACGCGCTGAAGAACACGAACGATGAACATCTGCTCAAGCCATGGCGTTTCATTGCCGGCGGCCATGTAGTAAGCGAAGACCCGCGCTACGTGATGCTCACCGATGCGGTGTTCAGCCATCTTGCGCATCACCGTGGTCAGTTGACGGTATATCTCCGCCTGAATCAGGCGTCGGTTCCGGCTATTTACGGACCCTCGGCCGATGAAAGGAAGAGCGCTTGACGACGATCACCAGGAGAGCGGAGACTGCGCTCATGTATGCGCGCTTACGATATGCTGCTTCTGCGTTGATGGCGGCAGCAACTCTCCTTTCCTGCACCGCTCACGCGGCTCCAAAGATGCCTCTTCCTGCTCCATCAACCGACGCTTCTCTTCGTTTCACTTCGGGCCAGGAAACTGCTGTCTTCGCGGGCGGATGCTTTTGGGGCACACAGGCTGTGTTTCAGCGCGTAAAGGGAGTAGTCAAAACCACAGCGGGATATTCAGGCGGATCAGCAGCCACTGCAACATACGACCAGGTAATCACCGAGACCACTGGACATGCTGAGTCGGTGGAAGTTGAGTACGATCCATCGAAGATCACTTATGGGCAACTGCTGCGGATCTTCCTCTCTGTAGTGCACGATCCCACGCAGCTCAATCGCCAAGGTCCCGATGTGGGAACGTCATACCGCTCGGCGATCTTTTATACCACCGACGAGCAGAAGCGCATTGCTACCGCGTACATCGCGCAGCTCGATGCAGCGAAAGTCTTACCGCACAAGATCGTCACTGAAGTCACGCCGCTCAGGGCTTTCTACCGCGCCGAAGATTACCACCAGGACTACGCTTTGCATAATCCGCAGAATCCCTACATTCAGATATGCGATCGCCCAAAGATTAGCGCGTTAAAAGAGCAATTTCCGGATTTGTTCGTCGAGTACAAAGGACACTGACGGGCGAGTGCCAATGAGGAATTTTTGAACGCACCTCTGAAGTGAAGTTTGCGGCTGCATGCCGCCGTTTCAGGGCCGATGCATATGCAGGTGTAACTTTGCTCCCCAGGGGCATGTGCCACTGGGTTAGTCAAATCTCGCGCTTTCGGTCCTTTGCAACTGCTGATTTCAACTCAATCAGATATTCCGGAAAAATCATTTGGATTGATCGATATCGCCGATGGCGGGAAATCGGTTGAAGCAGTTCCTAACTTGGTATTGGGTACGTTGCCCATTTGTAGCTCCAGGATTCCGCCGCCAACTATGTCTGCGTGACGAAGCCAAACTTGATTCCGAGATTTTCCGTTGAGGCGGATCGTCTGAATGTATTTGTTGTCCTTTGAATTGTTCAGGCAAACGATGCGGAAGGTGTTGCCGTTGTGCAAGCGAACGGTGACCCGATCAAAAACTGGGCTGGCCAGATCATAGATCGGCACGCTCGGGGTGACGGGATAAAAGCCCATCATCGAGAAGACAACAAAGGACGACATCCCACCACCGTCCTCATCGCCCGGCATTCCTAAGCTGGTATCGGTAAACCACGTGTCCAGCAGCATGCGGACGCGCTGCTGCGTTTTCCAGGGCGCGCCGAGATAGTTGTAAATGTAAGGAATATGCAGGCTGGGTTCATTGCCCATAGAAAACTGACCGACCAGACCGCTGGCATCGGGAAACTTTGCCCAGAACTCATATTTGCTTCTGCCCAAGGGTTCGTGGAAGAGTTGGTCCAGCTTTGCTTCCGCTTTGGCACGACCGCCCATCAATTCAAATAATCCTTCAAGATCGTGCTGAACGTCCCAATCGTAGGTGTAGCCATTGTTCTCCGTCGTATAGTCGCGCCCGCCCTGACCGCCCGACCAGCCAGGATCGAAGGGTTCAATCCAATTGCCGTCGGCATCTTTGGGCCAGACATGACCTTTGTCCTGACGGAAGAGGTTTTTGTAATTCGCGGCCCGTTTCAGGAAAAATCTGTAGTCAGCGTCATTACCGAGGGCGCGCGCCAATTCTGCGGTGGACCAATCATCGTAGCTTTGCGCCTCGGTGACTGAAATAGCTTGCCGTCGCTCGAACGGATGAACTTCTGCGACTGTTTCTTTCTCTCCCGGATGAAGCGCCGGCATATAGCCGTGTGCGGCCAGAAAATCATCCAGCGAAGTTTTCGGTCCACGACGCCAGGGCAGCCACGTGCCCTGAACAGAATTTTTCTTTATTCCAGCGTAAGCGGTAGCGATGTCAAAATTCCTGATCCCTTTCGCCCATGCATCCGCCATCCACGGCGCGACCGGATTGCCGGTCATGCACTCATGGTTTCCCCAAAGTACGGCGAACGTCGGCATCCATCCCGATTGTTGATACATGCGTACGAACGACTGTAGCTTGTCCGCCTCCATCTCCGGGTTGAGCAAGGTTTGCAGCGGTTCCAAGGCGCGATACGTATCCCATAACCAGTTGTCCACATAAAACGGACGCGAATCCTGATGCACTTGATGGTCGAATGCGCTGGAGTAGCGTCCATCCTCGGTGATGTTGACCATCCGCTCGTAGCTGCGATAGAGCGCGGTGTAGAAGACGCGCCTCTGCTCCGGCGTGCCCCCTTCAACCTGAATCTGACCGAGGACTTCGTTCCAGCGATCGCGCGCACGACGCTTGATGTTTTCGAAGCTCCAATCAGAAATTTCTTCGCGTAGATTCTTCTTCGCTTGTTCAATGTCAATGAAGGAAATTCCGTAGCGGAACTCCAAGACTTTTTGGCCGGCCGGAGCCGAAATGATTAGAAGTTTTCCATTCTTGATGTCTCGCGTTTCTATCTTCACCGGCGCGCTAAATTCGCCATAGACAAACGCGTGCATCGTGCCGGGGGACATCTTTCCCTGACCAACGATGTTCTCACTGCCGGAAACGCTGTTATCCAGGCCAAGCGAAAGCTCTCCGCCCTGACGGTTTGCCAGCAGCACGACCGCTTTGCCGGATGGAAAAGTGAAACGAAAATAGCCGCAGTGCGCCGACGGCGTGAACTCGCTCTGGATCAGCGAACCCTCAAATCGTACCGAATAGTAGTAAGGGGTCTCCGCTTCGTGGTCGTACGCCATCGGACGATCCCACTGCTCCGGCACACCATCGCTCGGCATCAACCAGAAAAGCTCACCCATGCGATGAGAAATGATCGTGAGTGGAAACGAATGGACCTGATCATCCAACTGGTCCTTTCTGATGGGATACACACGCACCATGCTGTTAGGCAGGGAAACCGTCGGGCGAGTCGGTTCGAGCAGGAAGCCTTGGCCGCCAATACTGGGATCAACAAATTCGACTTGCGCCGAGGCGGCTTCCACAATTAGTAACGCCGCGATAAGCACCCACCAAAGTCGGCTTGCTTTGCTCAACATCCGCAACCATGTCATGCGTGTGCCATCTCCGTCCTAGAGTGCGCGTATTTACAGCGGCAATTCTGTCACAGGTGAAAAACATTGCATCTTGATTCTCCACAGGCACACATGTACTGTGGATTAAGTTTGAACTTGGAAAGACCTCAAGCAGTCCCCCCTTCCAATTCGGCCCGTCTTGTTGTCCCTGATTTAAACAGTTAAATCGCGCGTCAGTTGACGCCATGGAATACTTGCGTCCCGTTTGATTGTTTTTCCGCGACGCAGGCCACGGAGCAAGCATGTCCCAGCTGGGAAGTCGCAGCTTTGTTCGCTTTTTTGAGGGTGTACTTACAAATGTGGCAGTTGTTTACAGAACGCGCCAACGGCGCTTGAGCGATCGCAGACTCCGGCTTTCGGTCTACTTAACGGTCACTTTGCTCGTGCTGCTCGTTCCATCCAAGCTTCGAGCCTCGTGTTCGTCTCCAGGCAATGCGATCGAGGCGGAAAACTGCCTTTCTGGCACGCCTGCTTCTACCTGGGATATCAGCGGCTCCGGTGATTCCACAATTCAAGGCTTTGCCAACGACATCAGCTTCAATGCGGGTCAGACCGTCTCCTTCAAGATCAACACCAATGCCACGAGCTATCGCTTGGACATCTACCGCATGGGCTACTATCAGGGACGCGGCGCACGCTTGATCACGAGCGTTAGTCCATCGGTCACATTGCCGCAGACTCAGCCTGCTTGTATATCAGACAGCACGACTTTCCTCGTGGACTGTGGAAACTGGGCAGTTTCGGCGAGCTGGACCATTCCGTCGAGCGCTGTTTCGGGAATCTATTTTGCTAAAGTCACGCGTCTGGATACAGGCGGAGCGAGCCACATTGTCTTTATCGTCCGCAATGACTCCAGCTCATCGCAGATCTTGTTTCAGACGTCTGATGAAACCTGGCAGGCTTACAACCCATACGGCGGACACAGCCTTTATGGCGGAAGTACGTTTGATCTGACAAATCGAGCTACCAAAGTCAGCTACAACCGTCCCTTTGCTACGCGCAGCTTCCAGGCTTCGTCCTGGGTTTTCTACGCTGAGTACCCGATGGTTCGCTGGCTTGAGGCAAACGGCTACGATGTGAGCTACACCAGCAGCGTCGATGCGGCTCGAAACGGGAACTTGATCGCCAACCACCGCGCATTTCTATCCGTTGGTCATGACGAGTACTGGTCCGCACAAAAGAGGACTAGTGTAGAAGCGGCGCGCAGCGCAGGGGTCAATCTAGGGTTCTTCAGCGGCAATGAAGTTTTCTGGAAGACACGCTGGGAGAACAGCATCGACGGCAGTAGCACACCCTATCGCACGCTTGTCTGTTACAAGGAAACTCTCGGATCCAACTCCAATCCTCCGGCTGCGGCGGAAGTCGATCCGCTAGACCCGCCGACCTGGACCGGCACTTGGCGCGACCCAAGCAAAAGTCCACCGGCAGATGGTGGCCGGCCGGAAAACGCACTTACTGGTCAACTCTTCCGAGTCAATGGCCCGGGAACTGATAATGAGAACCTCTCCATCCAGGTTCCGGCGGCACAAGGCAAACTGCGTTTCTGGCGTAACACGCAGATAGCAAATCAATCCGCGGGTCAGACCTATAACTTGCCTGCCGGTACCCTGGGATACGAGTGGGATGTGGAACCAGACAACGGATTTCGCCCTGCCGGTGAGTTCGACCTCTCAACAGCTACCTATAATCTGACTACCGACTACCTGCTCGACAACGGAGGTTTGTACGGTGCAGGTACAGCTACTCACCACTTGTCACTCTATCGCTCTTCCAATGGCGCACTTGTATTTGGCGCAGGTACCGTTCAGTGGTCGTGGGGACTCGACGCAACTCATGACGGTGGTGGCTTACCTGCTGATCTGAACATGCAGCAGGCAACCGTGAACCTGCTGGCCGATATGGGACTTCAGCCAGCCAGCTTGCAAGCGGGTCTCCTGTTAGCGTCCAAATCTACTGATACTCAGCCACCAGCCTCCACCATTACCTCCCCGAAGGATGGGGCGGCAATTTCGTTTGGCAGTGCAGTGACCATCGCTGGCACAGCCACGGATGTCGGAGGATTGGTTGCAGGGGTAGAAGTCACTGCTGACGGAGGAACGACGTGGCACCCCGCGAGTGGAACTGGAAGCTGGTCCTATACCTGGATTGCTTCTTCTTCTGGTCCCATTACACTGCAGAGCCGCGCAGTCGATGACAGCGGTAATCTCGAGACGCCCTCTTCAGGAATAACCGTAAACGTCGCCTCGCCGACTACTTACACGATATTCCTCCCAGGCACGGTTCCCGGCACTGTTGACGTCGGTCCGGATCAAGCTGTCGAGTTAGGGGTGAAGTTCACAGCCGATGTGAACGGAACTATCAAAGGTATTCGTTTCTACAAGAGCAGCAACAATACAGGAACTCACATAGGCAATCTGTGGAGCAGCTCAGGTGCACTCCTGGCCTCAGCAACATTCACCGGGGAAACGGCGTCCGGATGGCAGCAGGTAAATTTCTCCACTCCCGTCAGTGTTACTGCCGGAACTGTTTATGTGGCCTCATATCACACAAATTTGGGTCACTATTCAGATAATGCAGATTACTTTGCAACTTCCGGCGTAGACAATCCGCCGCTGCATGCCTTACAGGACAGTTTGAGTGGTTTCAACGGAATGTTTGCATATTCTTCGACTAGTACTTTTCCGAATAACGGATACCGCTCCTCTAACTACTGGGTGGATGTTGCATTTATTCCTGGCGCGGTCCTGAGCTCAATTGCAGTAACGCCATTGAATCCCAGTATCAAAGCTGGCACCACTCAGCAATTCAAAGCCACTGGAACGTATAGCAACAACAGCACGCAGGACATCACGTCTGAGGTAACCTGGTCCTCGTCGAATTCAGCAGTAGCGACAGTGAATAGCGCGGGTCTTGCCATCGGTATTGCCGGAGGAAGTTCGGTGATTTCGGCAACGCAAAGTTCGGTCAGCGGAGATACCACCCTGGTAGTGCAACCGACTGCGTTGGTCATTAGCACTACCTCATTGCCCAGCGGAATGCAGAATCAGGCGTACTCGGCAACACTGGCGGCCAGCGGAGGCACGGCGCCGTACAGCTGGTCGATGGCCAACAATACGGTGCTCCCGGTTGGGCTTAGCTTGTCAAGCAGCGGACAGATCGCTGGCACACCAGCCGTGGTAGGCACATCGAGCTTCACGGTACAGGTGAGCGACGGCGGAAGTCCGCAGCAATCGGCAACCAAACAGCTAAGTATCACGGTTACAGCCCCGCCGACGTTTTACAGCATCTGGAATGCAAGCACGACACCCGGCACAGTCGATGCCGGTGCGGATTCTCCGGTGGAGCTGGGCGTGAAGTTCAAGGCGGACGTGAACGGGACGATTGCTGGGATACGCTTCTACAAAAGCAGCGCGAACACGGGCACGCACGTTGGCAATCTATGGAGCAGTTCGGGCACGCTGCTGGCAACGGCTACGTTCAGCGGCGAAACCGCTTCGGGATGGCAGCAGGTGAACTTCTCCACTCCGGTCAGCATCACTGCTGGGACGGTGTACCTGGCGTCGTATCACGTAAATACCGGTCACTACTCAGTGACTCTGAATTACTTTGCGACTGCGGGAGTCGACAATGCTCCGCTGCATGCGTTGCAGAACGGAGTAAGTGGAATGAATGGAGTTTTTGGCTACGGTTCAACCAGCGCATTCCCAACCAATGGATTCAATTCTTCCAATTACTGGGTTGATGTGGTCTTCTCTCCTTCCGCAGCTCTAACTTCGATTGCGGTATCACCACTCAATCCGAGTATCACTGCGGGCAGCACTCAGCAATTCAAAGCCACTGGAACCTACAGCGACAACAGCACGCAAGACATCACATCGCAGGTGACCTGGTTGTCCTCGGATACAGCAGTCGCGACAGTGAACAGCGTGGGTCTGGGCGCGAGCATTGCCGGAGGAAGTTCCACCATTAAGGCGACACAAGGATCAATGAGTGGAAGTACGATTCTGACCGTACAACCGACGACATTGGTGATTAGCACTACCTCGTTGCCCGGCGGAGTGCAGAATCAGGTCTACTCTGCCGTGTTGGCCGCAAGCGGAGGCACGGCGCCGTACAGCTGGTCGCTGGTCAACAACACAGTGCTCCCGGTAGGGCTGAGCTTGTCGACCACTGGGCAGATCACAGGCCCGCCGACTGTGGTCGGGACGTCGACATTCACGGTAAAGGTGACGGACGGCGGAAGTCCACAACAATCGGCTACAAAACAGCTAAGTATCACGGTTACAGCACCACCCAGGTTTTACAGTATCTGGAGCGCGAGCACGGTACCAGGCACGGTGGATGCGGGAGCCGATAATGCCGTGGAGCTGGGAGTGAAGTTCAAGGCAGACGTCAATGGCACCATAACCGGAATTCGTTTTTACAAGAGCAGCGCGAACACCGGTACGCACGTAGCGAATCTTTGGAGCAGTTCAGGAACTCTGCTGGCCACGACTACGTTCAGCGGTGAAACCGCGTCGGGATGGCAGCAGATGAACTTCTCCACTCCGGTGAGTATTACTGCTGGGACGGTGTATATAGCTTCGTACCACGTAAGTAGTGGCCACTACTCCGTCAACTTGAACTACTTTGCGAGCACCGGAATCGACAACGCTCCTCTACATGCATTACAGAACGGAGTGAGCGGCGTCAATGGAGTCTTTGCCTACGGTTCAAGTAGTGCGTTTCCGAGCAACGGATTCAATTCATCCAACTATTGGGTCGACGTCGTCTTCACTGTTCCCTAGGATGACAACTGAGATGGTAATGCAAAGATTAAATGCTTGGTCGACAACAGTTTGCTTCTATCTTGAATTCTGCTTATAAGGAGAGCAAGTGGCGATCTATCGTGTGAGGCGGTGAAGTTACACGAGAAGAAGGCAGACGGCGATCGGTTCCCTGTAACTAGGCATTGATTTCGCCGAGTCGCAAGGTAGGGGACTCCGCGCGGCAACAGGCACCATAACGTTGCCATAAACGAAACCACGGACTGTTCGCCTCTTGCTGATCGTGGCGCCGATTCGCAGCCGCGATGTCGTTTGTGTTCAGCGGTCTGGGGTCCGGCAGCGAGAAAATTTTCTCCAGACGTTCGATCTCAGCAATAGTTTCGTCGGCCTGCATCTGCCTCCATGATCTAGTGCGAGTCTATCAACGGTCAAATGGGCACAACCCATGCGGCATGCGAGCAGAAAAAATGGTTCCCTTCCTCTTATTCCAACACCCCGTTCGTGAGCTGACTTTACGGATGCAGAACTATGGTTGGGTGCTCGACTGTCTCGCGACAATATGGTGTAAAGAAAGCGGAACGGGATAGATTAGCTGTCCTGTGAAGATTGCTTCAGTCGTGCTCATTCGATGCACGGGCCTACGTCAGTTCGTTGTCGCTGCAATGTGCGGCCTGCCGGCGGTCTGCGCTGTGCAATTTCCTTCTCCTACGCTGGAGTCTTCTCCGCGCTTTGAGTCGACTGCAAACGAAGTGACGCAGGTTTTCACGGTTCTGGACCGACAAGGGAAACCTGTTTCAGGGTTAGAGCGAAAAGATTTCATCCTCTCAGATGACGGCGCACAGGTAGATGAGCTCAGGGCATTCGAGCAACAATCGGAGACTCCGCTGCATATCGCGGTCGCGATCGATCTCAGTGGCTCAGTGCAGGGAAGAGTGAAGTACGAGATAGATGTAACCACACAGTTTCTGCGGCGAGTCATCAGCCCTGTCGATGTTGGGTGGATCGTAGGTTTCAATTTCGCGCCATACGTTGTCAGCGACTGGGCACGGGCCCGCGAAAATTTACTCGAAGTAACACGTCGCGATCCTAATGCCGGGACCGCCGTCTATGACACCGTGATATTTGCATGCAAGCGCCTGGCCGATGCGACTACTGGTGCTCACCGGCGCAATGTGTTGGTAGTGATTAGCGACGGCGAAGATAACACCAGTCATTCGAGCTTCGGCGAGACGCTTGAGGCAGTTTTACGGTCTGGAGTTGTTGTGCTGGTTGTCTACACCGGGTATTCGTCTCCTTCGGCTCAGTTTCGCAGTTTGGCCGAATCTACCGGGGGTGAGCTCTTTTTTGCGAATACAAAAAGAGGTGTGCTCAAGGGCTTGGCACGAGCAGAGCACGCAATACGTGCTCAGTATTTCGTTGCGTATCGGCCGGCGCATTTTGTTCGGGATGGACGCTTTCGATCCGTTCGCATTCGCACCGTGAGCGGCGGCTTCAGAGTGCGCTGCAGGCGCGGTTATTACGCCGATCCGTCCGGTTCGGCGAAATAGCTTACTCGGCGACAAAATTAAACAGGGAAGGGCATCGACTTCAGTCGCGGCCGCAAAGCGCGCCTGGTAAGAACCAAAATTGTTGGGCGATCACCCCCGCGTCCGGCTGGCCAAGTCGACCGACTCACTTTCGGCACTAGAAAATTTCTGCGGGCTGATTACAGTACAGATATGAGTTCACGTTTTGTATGGATTGCGCTGCTGATAGTTCCCCTCGCCGTTGCAGCGCAGAGCGCTCCTCCACAGCCCTCTACGACCGAGTTGCAGGTGTTGGCTTCCGTGCAGTTCGGGCCAGAATTTGAGGTAGTCAAAGATTTCCCGGTCTTGATTGGCGACTTCAACGGCGATGGCATCGAGGATGCCGCGTTTGTCGCAACCACCCACGGCGGGTTCCAGATGCAGTCGGGACAATTTCGTGTGCTTGATCCAGCGAGTTCGTACTTTGGCCTGGGCGACCCGAAGATTACCGCACAGTTCGCTTCCAAGTATCCGGGTGGGCCCCGTTATCTGCTCATCATCCATGGGAGCGGCAGCGAGGGATGGCACGCTAAGAACCCTAAGGACAAGTTTGTGATTATCAATTTGGCCTTCGATCATCTGTCGGTAGGGCACATAAAGCGCAAGAAGAAGATTCTTGACGACATCGGGGTGGAGGAAACGGGAATTCTGAATTCATTCCTGTTCTGGAATGGTCGGCGGTACGAGTGGCAGCCTGGAGCTTCTGAGTTGTAGGGTGTGATCTGCGGGTTCGGCGTACAATGCCTGTTCCCCCACCCGGTTCATGCGCGTCCTCATCATTAGCGATATTCACGCGAATATCTATGCCTTCAACGCCTGCCGGGCGGCTTTTCCAGCGCGCGAAGCCGTATGGAACCTCGGCGACCTGGTTGGGTACGGAGCCAATCCGAATGAAGTAATCGCCGGCTCGCGCGAAATGGGAAGGATCTTCGTGCGGGGCAATCATGACAAAGCGTGCTCTGGTGTCAGCAATCTGGAGGGATTCAATCCCATCGCCGCGCTGGCCGCGCTTTGGACGCAGAAGAATCTTACGGGCGCGAATCTCGACTGGCTCAAAGCTTTGCCCAAGGGCCCGATCAAGCCTTCGCCCGGACTGGAGGTGAACTGCGTACATGGCTCGCCAGTGGATGAGGACGAATATGTCCTCAACATCCAGGATGCCGTCGAGCCACTGACGCATCCGCCGGCCCCGCTGACGTTCTTTGGCCATACACATATTCAAGGCGGGTTCTTTGCTCAGAACGGGAAGATGCACGCCATACGTCCGGCGTTCGGCGATCCTGCCAAGCCCCAGAAGATCGAGTTTCGCCTGGAGGCGGGGACGGTTTACATGATCAATCCCGGATCGATTGGGCAGCCGCGTGATGGCGACCCGCGCGCGGGCTTCGCAACCTACGATTCGGAAGCGTCGCTGGTTACTTTCCACCGTATTCCTTACGACATCGCTGCCGCGCAGAAAGATATTCGCGATGCAGGATTGCCCGTGCGGCTGGCCGACCGATTGTCGGAAGGTCGGTGACGTACACTCGGTGAATGTCTTCCAAGTTTCTACCTCCGTCGGGAAGCGGATCTCTCTTTCCTGAAGGAGACAGTTCGCGGGAATCGCGATCATCTCAGACGGCATCTTGGATCACCGCCAACGTTGATGGCGGCGCGCGCGGGAATCCGGGCCCCGCTGGTTATGGCGTGTACATTCGCGACGGATCGGGGGCGGCGATCAAGCAGATCAGTGAATATCTCGGGCATAAGACCAACAACGTTGCCGAGTACTCCGCACTTTTGGCCGCTTTGCAGTTTGCGGTCGATAACGGGCACAAAGCGCTCAAAGTGATCAGCGATTCGGAGTTGATGGTGCGGCAGATGACCGGTCGGTATCGCGTGAGTAGTCCGGACCTGAAGCCGCTCTACGAGAAAGCTCGGTTACTGGTCCGGCAGCTCGATAGGTTCAGCATCGAGCATGTACTTCGGGCGCAAAACAAGCACGCTGACCGGCTGGCGAATGAGGCGATGGATCGTGGGATGGGGAAGAAGTATTAGATCGATGTTTCGTTCCGAAATGGGACCAAAAATCGCTGATCATTCGCTGTTTTCGTTTGGCTGCTGGCCATTATTAGGGGCTAAATGTTTGCTCGGCAGCAACTTAGATGCAAGTCAGCTGTAGTTCCCTGTTAATTCCCTGGCTGGAGCTGGAATTTGCGGGTTTTGGGCAAAGAACGGGGATTTTGAGGCAGAATTCCGCAACTTCGCTGTATATATCGCTGATCTTCAGTGTATCTGGTCCGACCAAGCTCAAGACCTCAGCGTCCTATACCTCTATCTCCATTCCTTCGGCCGCCGCTGTCACCTTGGCATAGTGGTCGCGAGCGGTCTTGACGACGTGGTCGATGACAGAATCGTCGTGGTCGGGATCATGATGGAAGAGGACCAACTGCTTAGCTCCGCTTTCCATGATGATATTGATGGCTTCACGCCAGTGGCTGTGTCCCCATCCGCGCTTTTTGGCTTCGTATTCTTCCGGCAGATATTGGGCGTCATAGATCAGCACATCGGCGCCTTCGGCCAGCTTGCGGACATTTTTGTCGAACACAGGATGACCAGGCTCATTATCGGTAGCGTAGACAACGACTTTTTGCGGCGTTTCGATGCGGAATCCGAGACATCCCTGGGGATGATTCAGCCATTTCGACTCGATCGTGCAATCGTCGAAGGCAATGCGGTCCTCTTCTATGTCGTAGAAGGCGCGATGGGCTGCCATCTCGCTCATGTCCACCGGGAAGTAGGGGTCCGACATCTGCTCTTCTATGGTGCGCTGCAGTCCGCGAGTGCGGTTTGAAGAATGGAAGAAGAAGTAGTTTTCACGACTGTTGTAGAGAGGCGTAAAGAAGGGAATGCCCTGGATATGGTCCCAGTGGAAGTGCGACAGGAAAATGTGCGCGTAGATTGGCTTGCGGGCAAACTCGGCATTCAGGCTCTTTCCTAAATTGCGAAATCCCGTGCCGCAATCAAAGATGAACATCTGGCCGTCGACACGCACCTCTACGCAGGAAGTATTGCCGCCGTAGCGCAGATTCTCAGCCTGAGGAGTCGGCGTCGAGCCGCGTACACCCCAGAATTTCACTCGCATTCCCATGTGTTCTTCGCGACTCTACAATCGTGACTTAGGCCTGAAGCCATTGATTTCGTGGAACAGGACGTGCGCCAAGATGCGCAAAATTGCGCTGAGTATAAGCTAGCAGAGGGAATTCGGGTCAACGGAGAAGAGTGGGCAGAGGTACAAATCCAGTTACCAAAGATTAGAACCGGGTGGAATCGCTCGATGCATTTGTTTGCACTCAGCGTGGCCACATCGATTGTGCGCTTAGCCGATGTTTGACTCGCCCGCCAGTGTGTTCTAGCCTCAGAAGTTCTGCTTACCGTCTTTACCTCTCAACTATGTCTTGCACTCTTCAAAACGCTCGGAAAGCTGTCTCCATCATTGTCATTGTTCTTGCCTCGGTAGTCGCCAGCGCCAGCATGCGTCCTACGCATGCGCAGAAAGCGATGGTCGCCAGCGTTCATTCTCTCGCGACGGATGCCGGCGTCGAAGTCATGCGTGAGGGCGGAAACGCGATCGACGCAGCTGTTGCCACGGGATTCGCGCTGGCAGTCGTTCATCCGCAAGCTGGGAACATCGGCGGAGGGGGATTCATGCTGATCCGCATGGCCGACGGCAAGCTGCATTTCCTGGACTATCGCGAGAAGGCTCCCGCCGGCGCCACTGCTGACATGTATTGGGACAAGCAAGGCAACGTCATTCCCAACCTGAGCACTGTCGGCTACAAAGCCATCGGAGTTCCCGGGTCTGTCGCGGGTATGGCGATGGCAGAGAAGAAATGGGGCAAGCTGGGCCTGCAAAAGGTCATGGCTCCCGCGATCCGTCTGGCAAAAGACGGGTATCCGCTGCCATGGGAATACGCGCGTGAGTTTCGCGGCAACCGTCTTGCACAATTTCCGGAGACGCGTCGCATCTTCCAACGCGACGGCAAGTACTACGAGCAGGGGGAAATCTTCAAACAACCCGAACTAGCGCGAACCCTGGAGCGGATCGCTGCTAATCCTGACGACTTCTATCATGGCGAGATGGCCAACCAGATCGCTGCTGCCGTTCAGAAAGGCGGCGGGATCATTACTGCGCAGGACCTGGCAAATTACGAAGCCAAAGAGCGCGAGCCGATTCACGGCACCTATCGCGCATACGGCGTTTATAGCGCTCCCCCGCCTTCGTCTGGCGGAATTGCGCTGGTGGAAATCCTCAATATTCTTGAGAAATACGATCTGGCTTCGCTGGGCGCTGACTCCGCTGAAGCAATGCATCTCTCCGTCGAGGCATATCGGCGGGCGTTCATGGATCGCGCCGATTTTCTTGGTGATCCGGATTTCGCCAAAATCCCCGTTGCGCAACTGATCGATAAAAGCTACGCCAACGCCTGGCGGGAATCGATCAATCCCGACCACGCTAGTATCAGCAAAGATCTTCGCCGACCGGTCGGAGCATTCAACGACCTTGACAAAGTTGCGCGAGCAGCGACTGCATCAGAGCCTAGCGATACCACGCACTACTCGGTGGTCGATCCTGAGGGCAATGCCGTCGCGGTGACAACCACGCTGAACGGCAGCTTCGGATCGTCCGTCACAGCTGACGGGCTTGGATTTTTGCTGAACAACGAAATGGATGACTTCGCCGCCAAAGTCGGCGTGCCCAATATGTATGGACTAATCCAGGGACCGGCTAACGCGGTGGGCGCAAACAAACGTCCGCTATCGGCAATGACGCCGACCATTGTCACCAAAAATGACAAGCTGTTTCTGGTCGCCGGATCGCCTGGAGGTCCAACGATCATCACAACCGTTGCCAACGTGCTTATGGGCGTAATCGATTATGGACTCGACATTCAGCAGGCGGTCGATGCACCGCGCTTTCACAATCAGTGGTTGCCGGATAAAACCACAGTCGAACGCAATCGGTTTTCTCCGGACACCATCAAGTTGCTGCGAGCCGAAGGACACACAATCGACGACCACAATTTGTATTGGGGCGATGCCGAGTGCATCATGATCGATCCCCAAACGGGAGAGCGCCTCGGCGGTCACGATGAGCGCAGCGGCTACGGAAAGGCGGCGGGATTCTGATGCTGCGAGCAATGTCCACTCACGTACGCGTTCGCGAGCGCCTGCAGATCAGCCATCTGGAAGCGATGATCAACGGTGGTGTGCAGGCAATAGAGCTCTTTTGTCAAAAAGAGCACTTTGACTACACCGACCGCGCTCGCGTACGCGAGCTGGCTGGCTGGTTTCGCGAGCATCCCGGCCTGCTTCATTCGCTGCATTCGCCCATCTACAGCGAGGCAGACTACGGTCGCCACATGGCGCCGCCTGTCAACGTCGTCGCGAACGAAAAATTTCAGCGTATCGCCGCGATGGACGAAGCCAAGCGCGCGATCGAATTTGCCGAGCACTCCCCATTTCGTTTCCTTATCCAGCATCTGGGTGTGGGAAAGGAAAAATGGGAGCCGTGCAAAATGGAGTATGCGATCACGGCTCTCGAACACTTGCGTGTCTTCGCCAAACCACTTGGCATTACCTGTCTCATAGAGAACATTGATAACGAGATCACCACGCCCGACAGGCTGCAGGAAATCGTGAACGCTGCGCATTTCGACGACATTGGCTTCTGCTTTGATATTGGCCATGCCCATTTTGGGATGGGGGTCCGCGCCAGCTTCAGTACCATGCAGGACAAGATTCGCTCCACACACCTGCATGATAACCATGGTATGCGAGACGAGCACCTCTGGATCGGCGAAGGAACCATCGACTGGGATGAAGCGATGGGCCTGCTGCGTACAGCTCCGAATACACCTGCGCTCCTCCTGGAAATCACCGGTGAATCCCAAAAAGAAATTTCTGCCGGTGCCAGCGAAAGTTTTGCCAAGCTGGAGAAGGCGATGGAAGCTGCTCAACAAATGGCGGAGAGATGAGCTGCGCTTCGAGAAAGCGGCAGACCTATCTGTCCGGATCGGCTGCATTGGAAACGAAGCGCAGCGGCGGCTCCCACTTCTGCTACAATCCCTCCGCTCCTGAATGACAAAATCTTTGCGGAGGCTCCCATGCGCCCTTTCGTTAAGACCATTTTGGGATTCATTCTGTGCGCGGCAGTTGTATCTGTAACCGGCTGCGGCTATCACAATGACAAAGAGAAGTACTACCTGATCTCAGCCAACATTCAATTGCCATATTGGCAAGCGGCGGCGACCGGCATCCGTCGCGCCACGCGCGAAATGCAAATACAGAGCCAGTTCTCCGGACCGGATAGCTACGACGCCCAAGCGGAGGTGCAGGCGTTTCGGCAGGCCGTTGCCGCCAAGCCAGCAGGAATTCTTGTCTCGCCCGCCGATCCGAAGTTGATGGCCCCCGAGATCGATAAGGCGATTGAAGCTGGAATTCCCGTCGTCACCGTCGATTCCGATGCGCCTGACAGCAAGCGCCTTTTCTATGTGGGAACGAATAACTACGAAGCTGGCCAGCTGGGCGCGCAAATCGCGATCCAGAAGAGCAACGGCAAAGGCAATTTTATGGTGTTCACCATGCCAGGTCAGGCCAACCTTGACGAGCGGTTGGACGGATATCGCAAGGCTTTCGCTACTCATCCTGCCATGAAGATCGTGCAAGTAGTCGACATTCACGGCCAGCCCACTGCAGCGTTCGACGCCGCCAGCGCCTCCTTGGCAAAAAAAGGAGCAGAAAAGATCGATGGGTACATCTGCCTTGAAGCCTCAGCAGGCAAAGAGGTCGCGCAAGTGGTGCGCAATTACAAGATCACTGATCGGATCATTGTCGCGATGGATACTGATCAAGAAACGCTTGATGCTGTACGCGACGGCACCATTGCCGCCACCATCGCCCAGAAGCCTTCAACGATGACTTATGTAGGCACAATGATGCTCGATACTCTGCATCACCATCCACCTAGCTCTTTCAATCAGAACTGGAAGGCTGATCCCTATTCGCCTGTTCCCGCCTTTGTAGATACGGGCGCTGCCCTTATCGATAAGAGCAACCTGGACGACTTTATCCGCGCGCGGGATGCTGCCGCTAATAGGTAAACAAAAGCGCCGGTTGTACGGTCGGGAGCTTGGCCGAAACAGGTATCCCCCGGTCTCATCTGAGAGGTCAGAGTTGCGAAAAATCGAGCCGGAATCGGCTTCGATTCCTTCTTATCGCTGCCCGCAAAACGGTGCATTTCGATCCAGCAACTCAGGCATCCCACCAGACCTGCTCCCGTTTTTGCTCATTGAGAACGTACAAAATACTCGATTCAGCTACTCACGCTAGGTACATGATTTTGCACTACTTGCATCCTATTCAAACGAAAGGATTAGCACTTTCGCAAATCATAATGAGAATGGCAGGCCAATTGATATAGCCCCAAGTGAGTGGGAATGCGGCCTACCGACTCCGGTTCGCGACGATTTCCGAGCGGAGCGGTGAGGATGGACGAGGCCGAGCGTCTTCCCCGAGGCTTTCCCGGACCCTCCCCCAACACAGGCTCCGGAACATTTTTGGAGGATTTGAACAAATGAAGTCCCGTTACTTGCTTTCTTTGCCATTGGCTGCAACTCTGATGGTTCCGGCTTTTGCCCAACAGCCAGCCACAACCAGCACCGACCAGCAGACAGCGCCGGCTTCGCAGCAGGTCGCTCCTGCCAATCAGTCCCAGGCGAATGGCCCGAACACCAACAACGATGTGAACCTCTCCGCGCACCAGCCCTTGAAACAGGACACGCACGAAGGATTTTGGGGTCATCTGAATCCCTTCGCCCGCAAGAAATACGTTCAGCGCCAGGTGACGCCGATTCGTGACCGCATGAACGAGCTCGACGAGCTTACCTCGAAGAACTCAAAGGACATTAAGGACGTTGATTCGCGCTCACAGGAAGGCATCCGCCAGGCTTCGCTCAAGGCCGACCAGGCCGACCAGCATGCCGTCGATGCCGGCAACCGCGCGCAAGCTGCGCAGCAAACGATCGATCAGGCCAGTACGCGGTTGAATACCGTGCAGCAGACAATCAGCACGCTCGACCAGTATCAGCCGGTCACCGACACCGAGATCCGCTTCCGTCCCGGACAGCAGGCGCTCAGCACCAAGGCGAAAGAAGCTCTGGACCAGCTCGCCGACCAGATGAAGAATGAGCGCGGCACCATCGTGCAGATTCAGGGCTTCTCATCGGGACGCGGCACCACCGCGATCTCAAATTCGCAGAGCATGGCGCAGAGCGTGGCTCGGTATCTTGTCATCGAGCATGACATTCCGCTGTATCGCATCTACACGGTTGGCGTAGGCAATGCTGCGGTAAAGGCCACGGCCGATAACACCACTGCGAAGCACATCCGTGGCGGACGCGTCGAAGTGGCTTTGCTGAAGAACGGCGTAGCCGACTTGGCTCAGACCCAGACAGCCGGCACACAGCCCAACTATCAGCCGACGGCTACGAGCTCGCAGCAGGGTGGCGTGACCGGTGCCGTAACCAACGCTCCGGCAACCACGAACCAGCAGCCTGCAACCGCAACGCAACCGGCCAGCAATGTGAATAACAACAACAGCACGCAGCAGATTCCACGTCAATAACTGCGCAAGCCAAGTTAGCAATTTAAAAAGCCCCGCAACCTTGCGGGGCTTTCGTTTTTGCTGTTTTGGACCGCTGAATGCCGCGGTTCTTTCTGGCAAACTTGTGTACTCGGCCATCAGCACAAGCGACCTAGCAGCTCACATGCGATCACTAATCGATCTACAGCCAACTCTCCGAGGAAAGCTCATTGAAATTCATCCACTGAAGAAAGACGACTTCACCGCCCTTTTTGAAGCAGCCAGTGACCCGCTGATTTGGGAGCAACATCCGGAAAGCGATCGCTATAAAAAGGAAGTCTTTCAGCGATTTTTTGATACGGCGATGGAATCCAAAGGGGCGTTTGCTGTGATCGATCGCGAGTCAGGCAAGATCATCGGCAGCTCGCGCTATTGGAACTTCAAGCCCGAAAAAAGCGAAATCGAAATTGGCTGGACATTCCTCGAACGCGCTTTCTGGGGAGGAGCCTACAACAGCGAGCTGAAATCGCTGATGCTGAAACACGCCTTTCGCTTTGTTGAGAAGGTCCTGTTAATTGTGGGTGAGAAGAACCTGCGCTCGCAAAAAGCCGTCGAGAAGATTGGCGGCAAGTTCCTTCGTCACGAGGAAAGGCCCGGATCGAACGGCAGAATGGGTCGCAACCTGGTCTTCGTGATCACTCGCGATGAGTTTCAAAACCGCGAGAGAAAAGAGAAGTGAGACATCTTCATGGTCTCCAGCAATTAGTTGGGACGAATGTGCATTTGTCTGAGCGGACTGATACCTGCCGCAGCCGTTGACGTTGCTTCCTGGAAATTCTCTGAGTCAACCAATAGCCACTAAAACAAAGGCCCCGCGTTTCGCGAGGCCTCAGCTCAGAAGCTTAGCAGCTAGAAGCTGATTACTGTAGCAGCGTTCCGTTCTCGTTCTTCTCCTCCGGCGGAATCACGACCGCAGCCGCGACCCTGTCACCTGCATCGAGATGCAGCAGACGCACTCCTTGTGAAGCGCGACCGGCTTCGCGGATCTGGTTAGTATCGATGCGGATGATCTTCCCGAACTGGCTGATGATCATGCATTCAGAGTCTTCGTCCACCTGCATGATGGCCGATACCTTGCCATTTCGCTCAGTGGTCTTGACATTAATGACACCCTTTCCCCCGCGGGAAATCAGGCGATATTCTTCCGCGCCCGTTCGTTTGCCATAGCCGTTTTCGGTGACGGAGAGGATGAGGGATGGCGCAGGCTGCTCTTCGCCTTCAGCTTCTTCCTTCTTCTTGCCATTCGGCTTCTTCGCGCCTGGTTGATCAGTGACGGCCATTCCGACAATGTAGTCCTTCTCGTGCAAGTCCATGCCGCGTACGCCGTACGCCGGACGTCCCATTGGACGCACGTCGGCTTCCTGAAAACGAATGGCCATGCCGTCGTGTGAAGCTAGGAACACAATCTTGTTCCCCTCGGTGAGGCGCGCAGCAACAAGTTCGTCGTCTTTCTCGATGCCGATCGCGATGATGCCGCGCGACATGACATTCGAGAAATCCTTGAGCGGCGTCTTCTTTACGGTGCCCTGTCGCGTGGCGAAGAAGACATATTTATCTTCTTGCTCGAGATCGCGGACGTTGAGAATCGCGCGCACGGTTTCGCCCGGCTGCAGAGAAATGAGATTGGCGATGGCCTTGCCTTTCCCTGCTGGTCCGACATCGGGAACTTCGTACACCTTCAGCCAGTACACTCGTCCGGTGTTGGTGAAGATCAGTAGATACGCATGCGTGGAAGCAATGATGAGCTGCTCGACAAAATCTTCGTCGCGCGTGCTCATGCCCTTGCGGCCCATGCCGCCCCGTCGCTGCTGACGGTATGTCGAAATCGCTGTGCGCTTCAGATAATCGGAATGGGAAACGGTGACGGCGACCTGCTCGTCTGCGACGAGATCTTCGAGCGTAAGCTCGACGCCTTCGTCGGTGATCGTGGTGCGGCGCTCGTCGCCGTATTCTTTCTTTACTTCTTCGAGCTCTTTCACGATCACGTTGCGCAACTTCTTCTCAGACGCAAGAATCGACTCGTACTCGGCGATGCGCTCGCGGATTTCGGCTAACTCGTTGAAAATTTCTTCAGTCGAGAGGCGTGTTAGGCGATAGAGCTGCAGGTCGAGAATCGCGTCGGCCTGTCTGCCGCTCAGCTTGCCTGTCGAGTGGATTTGCTTGTCAGTGATCTTGAAGTTAGCTGCTAGCAGCGCATCGCGAGCCTCGGCACGCGACGCTGACCCTCGAATCAGCTTGATCACCTGATCGAGGTTGTCAAGCGCAACTTTGTAGCCCTCGAGAATGTGCTCGCGTTCGCGCGCCCGAGCCAGCAGGTAGGCTGTGCGTCGGCGCACGACATCGACGCGGTGATCGATAAAGTGCTGGATCGCCTGTACGAGGCCCATCTCGCGGGGCTGATTATTCACCACCGCCAGGAAGATCATGCTGAAGCCTTCCTGCATCGAGGTGTGCTTGTAGAGCTGGTTCAGAACGATCTGCGCCTCGGCTCCGCGCTTCAGTTCGATCACAATGCGCATACCATCGCGATCCGATTCATCTCGAACATCGGAGATATCATCGATCACTTTGTCGTTTACTAGTTCCGCAATGCGCTTGATGAGGTTCGACTTGTTGACTTGATAGGGAATCTCGGTGACGACAATCGCCTGGCGTCCTTGAGTGAGATTCTCGATTGCAGCCTTCGCGCGAACGGTGAAGCGTCCGCGGCCTGTGGTGTAAGCCTGCTCGATTCCACCGCGGCCATAGATGAAGCCGCCGGTGGGGAAGTCAGGGCCTTTAACTGTCTTCAGAATTTCTTTGAGCGTGGTCTGC
>DATEMI010000114.1:0-12415 GCA_035275665.1 Terriglobales bacterium
TGAAATCGTGCTAACGCCTGATAGTCCCTCACGTCCAAAAGCAGCTAAGATACTGGCGCGAGTCTCTCACTCGCGGGGAATAGATTTCCACATTGAAGCAGGTACTCGAAGCTCCGGAAGTTCAAGCCGCTGCGCCGGCTCCTCAACTTGTAGTTCCCCAGGCACCAAAACGCGGCCGAGCACGGATCTGGTGGGTTATCGGCCTGGTTGTGGCGCTTGTTTTGGGCTTCGCCATCTTCAAGAGCCTGCGTCGCGCCGAACCAACGGCGAATCCCGCCGCCTCAGTCTTCACCGTACAGGCAACAGACTTCGTCCACGCGGTTCGACTGACCGGCTCCGTCGAGGCCGTTAACTTCCTCGCCATAGCCGCCCCACGCCTCTCCGGGCCCGGATTGGGAACTCTGGTGATCACGCAGCTGACACCGAGCGGGAGTCATGTCAAAAAAGGTGACCTGCTCGTCCAGTTCGATCAGCAGCAGCAGATCAGAAACGCACTCGACCAGGAGGCTACCTACCGTGACTTCGTCGAGCAGATCAATAAGAAGAAAGCCGATCAGGCTTCGACTAAGGCTTCGGATGACAGTGCGCTGCACCAGGCAGAGAATGACGTCAATTCAGCCGCATTCGAGGTGAAGCGCAACGAAATCCTCTCGAAGATTGATGCGGAAAAGAACAATCTTGCCTACGAGCAGGCAAAAGCGACATATCAGCAGCTCAAGAAGACATTCGACCTCAAGCGTCGCGCCGCCGATGCCGAATTGAAATCCCTCGAGATTCAGCGCGATCGCGCTCGTGACGCCATGGAATATGCGCGCAAGAATACCGGACGACTCGAGATTCACGCGCCCATTGATGGCATTGTAGTGCTGAACACCATCTGGAAAGGTGGGCAGATGGGCGAGGTGCAGCAAGGTGACGAAGTTCGCGCCGGCATTCCATTCATGCAGATTGTCAACCAGGGGGCCATGCAAGTTCGCGCGCGTGTGAATCAGGCCGACGTTTCCATGCTGCATGTCGGGCAATCAGTCCGCGTCGGTCTTGATGCCTATCCTGATCTTTCCTTCCACGGAAAGCTCGATCGCATTGCCGCAATAGGGGTGACCAGCAGTCTTAACGATAAGGTTCGATCGTTCAATGTTCTGTTCTCAATCGAAGGCTCAGATCCACGATTGATGCCAGATCTCTCTGCCTCCCTCGACGTAGAGCTGGAGCGAATTCCGAACTCATTGGTGATACCGCGAGATTCCATGGTGACTGACGGCGGTGGACACTATGTCCTGTTGGATCCTTCATCAGCTTCATCGCGCAAACCCGTCCAGATTCGCGCTGAGAATGACACACAGGTTGCCGTTTCCGGAATCGCTTCAGGCACACGCGTGCTACGCAATGTGAGCCAGCAATGAAGAGTTTCATCAGGAAGCGTCGATGGCTGGTCGGATCCAGTTTGGTCGCGATACTTGCGGCTGTCGTCTTCATTTCCGCGCGATCGTCTCACGCAGCCGCCAATGCCCTGCCCACCGCAGAAGTTCGACGCGGAGAGTTCGTCGATTACGTCTCCATTCACGGCGAAATCAAGGCGCGAAATTCAAAAACTTTGACCGCGCCGTCCGCTGCTGGTGACCTGCAGATCATCAAGCTCGCGCACACCGGTCAGCAGGTGAAAGCAGGAGACGTTGTGGTTCAATTCGACACCACGACGGTGCAGCGAACTCTCGAGCAGAAGCGCACGGACCTGGCGTCTGCCGAAGCCGAGATTCGTCAGCAGGAAGCGCAGGAGCACATGACCGAAGAGCAGAATTTAACCGATTCGCTCGCGGCCAAGTACAACGTCGAGAGCGCGCGTCTCGATGCCAGCAAGGCAGAGATCCTCTCCGTAATCGATGGAGAGAAGAACAAGCTCGCGCTTGCATCTTCCCAGGAGAAATATCAGGAAGCGCAGACCAAGCTCAGCTCCGGCAAATTGGGCTCGGCCGCCGACATTGCGCAGAAAAAGAAGAAACGCGACAAGGCCCTCTTTGACGTCCGTTTAGCCGAACACCAGATCGCGTCGCTCACCCTTCGAGCTCCGGGTGACGGGGTTGTCACGCTGCTTCCGAATTTTCGCTCAGTAATGTTTGGCGGCAATGCTCCCGACTTTCGCGAAGGCGATCATGCGTGGCCGGGAGCGGCGATCGCCGAAATTCCCGATTTGAGTTCGATTCGATTCGAAGCGCGAATCGAAGAAGCCGATCGCGGAAAGCTCAAGGCGGGCCAGACTGGAACGGTTCACGTGGACGCCGTTCCGGATAGTGATTTTTCAGGCACTGTGCGCGACATCAGTACCATCGCTCAACTGGATTTCTCTAATTGGCCGCCTGCGAAGAATTTCACTCTCGACCTCAAGATCGATCGCACGGATACCCGAATACGTCCAGGAATGAAGGCTAACGCACGCATCGCCGTGGAAACGATTCCCAATTCAATACTCCTCCCCACGCAGGCCTTATTTCCGAAGAACGGCTCGACAGTCGTGTATGTGCAGGACGGTCGCAAGTTCGATGAGAGAACTGTCCGGATCGGACGCCGCAGCGGCGACACTACCCAGATCATTGATGGTGTTCGTCCGGGTGAACGCGTCGCGCTGAAAAATCCAATGGAGCTGCCGCAAAGCAAATGAAAGCTAAGCGTCGCATCATCTTTTCGACAGCCGCGGTATTGGTGGCTCTGCTTGTCGGCAAGGGTATCGTCAGCGCGGCTCGCAGTCTCTCGACTCCGGAAAAGCCGATCCCCACCGCCCGGGTTGAGCGCGGAGATCTGCAGATTGATGTGTTTACCTCCGGCGAACTGCGCGCGCCGCACAGCATCTCCCTGATCGCGCCATCGGTCAATGGAACGCTGCAGATCGTCTCCATGCTCAGCACAGGATCGGCAGTCAAACCCGGCGACGTTATCGTGCAGTTTGACCCCAGCGAGCAGGAATACAACTTCGCGCAGAACGAATCCCAACTTCGCCAAGCTGAGCAGGACATCACTAAGGCCAAGGCCGATGCCGCCGTGCAAGCGGCTCAGGATGAAACCGATCTTCTCAAAGCGCGATTTGATGTGCGCCGCGCCCAACTCGAAGTCGGACGCAACGAACTAGTGAGCTCGATCGATGCACAGAAGAACAATCTCGCCCTCGAGGAAGCCAAACGCAAGCTGGCACAGCTCGAGCAAGACGTGAAATCCCGCGCAACATCAGGCCAGGCTGGTATTCGCGTCCTCGAAGAGAAGCGCAACGCCGCACGCCTGGCGATGCAGGTGGCCAAGCAGAACATCGAGAACATGACTCTCAAATCCACGATCTCGGGCATCGTGGCAGCCAAAGAAAATCGCGATGTTCTAGGTGGAATTTGCTGCTTCCCAGGCATGATCTTGCCGGAATATCGTGCAGGCGATCTCGTTCAGTCCGGGCGGGTTCTCGCCGATGTTCTTGACGTGAACCAGATGGAGGTCCAGGCCAAAGTCAGCGAAACCGACCGCTCCAACATCGCCCCAAACGAATCCGCGGAGGTTCACATCGATGCGCATCCCGGAGAAGTTCTGCCGGCAAAAGTGAAGACCGTGGCAGGCCTTGCTCCGCACGATTTCTGGGGCGGCAACTCGCAGGCAAAGTTTCCGGCAACATTTCAGCTTGAGCGCAGTTCACCCAATCTGCGTCCTGGCATCTCGGCGCTTGTAAAGGTACACGGAGTGCGGCTGAACGATGTTCTGTATCTGCCCGCCCAGTCTCTGTTCGATAAAGACGGGAAGACGGTCGTCTACGTAAAGCACGGCGATGATTTCCAGGCTACGCCGGTGAAGGTGAAATACCGCACGGAAAGCCGCATTGTCATCGAAGGTCTGCCTGAAGGGACGCAAGTCGCCGTCATAAATCCCACAAACAACCAGAAGTCCGGACCAAAGTCCACTTCGATGCTGGCAAGCGGAGCGCTGTAATGGCCGCTCCGACCATATCGCTTGCCGCGGTGCGACAGTTTAAGTCTCGCTACCTTCCGGATTTGGGACTTGGTTTTCAGAACTTGCTTTTGCACAAGCTGCGTTCGCTGCTGACGATGCTCGGCATGATCTTCGGTGTCGCAGCGGTGATTGCGATGCTTTCGATTGGGGCGGGAGCGCGGCAGCAGGCGATGGCATTCATCGAGCAGCTAGGTGTCCGTAATCTTATTGTCGAGGCGCACGAGGCCAACTCCTGGCAGGACTGGCAGGAGGCGCGAAAGACCTCTCCGGGATTGACGCTGCAGGACTACCGCGTCATCAGCGCTACTGCCGACGATGTGGTCGCCTCCACGCCGCGCAAAAAATTTACGCCGACCAAGCTGCTCCCCAAACCGCAAGGAGACTTCCCCGCGATCTATGGCGTTCAACCCAGCTATCTCAAAATTGCGGGACTACGCATGGTGTCCGGGCGCTTTTTCGATGACCAGGAAGCCGGATCAGCGTCGAATGTCGCCGTCCTGGGCGAAGCAGCGCGATCCACGTTGTTCCCGCAACAAGATCCCGTCGGCAAGTACGTGAAAGTGAACGATCAATGGCTGCACGTGATCGGAGTCGCCGGACCGCAGATGAGTTCGGGAGGCGCCATTGAAGGCGTCTCCAGCCAGGATCTAAATAACCTCATCTATGTCCCGCTGAACTGCGCGCTGCTGCGGCTCGAAGATAATCGCAGCGGTTTTCGCGATGAGATCGATGGCATTTATCTTCAGCTCGCTTCTGCGACCGATAGTCCGACCGTTGCCGAGATGGTTCGCGGTGTTTTGAATGTATCGCATCACGGGCGCTCCGACTTCAGCATCATGGTTCCCGCCGAACTGTTGGCCGAACAAAAGCGCACGCAGCGCGTCTTCAATCTGGTGATGGTGGCGATTGCTTCGATCTCACTGCTGGTCGGCGGCATTGGGATTATGAACATCATGCTTGCCAACATCCTCGAACGCACGCGGGAGATCGGCGTGCGACGTGCAATTGGGGCACGGCGCAGCGACGTCGTTCGTCAGTTCCTTGTGGAAGCGGTCCTGATCTCATTCGTCGGTGGAATGCTGGGTATCGTTTTGGGAATGACGATGTCGAAGACCATCGCAGTCCTTGCTGGATGGTCCACAGTCACCAGTATCAGCTCCATCGTTTTGTCCTTCGCATTCTCCGTTTCCGTTGGATTGATCTTTGGCCTCTATCCGGCGGTCAAAGCTGCCAAGCTCGATCCGGTTGAGGCAATTCGTTACGAGTAGAGTTCCGTTTGGAGATTTCTGAAATGAAGTCCGTGGTCCTGCGCATTCTCGCATTCATACTGTCGTTGAGCTTCGCGTCGCTGCTGAACGCACAGACGTTTCCTTCGCCTGAATACTTTCAGCAGTTTTTCCGCTTTCCCCACGTGCAAGCGCAACTGCCTGGGCCGCAGAGCCTCGATGAATACATCGTCAACGGAAAACTCCGCCTTTCGCTGCAGGACGCGATTCGCTTGATGTTGCTCAACAACACTGAAGTGCGTATCAGCCAGGGACAGCTCGATCAATCCTCTTTTGGGATCGGCAGAGCCTACTCCACATTTGACCCCGTTTTGAACGCGAGCTTTACTCCACAGCGATCTACGCAACCGACCACATCTTCTCTGCAGGGAGCACAAACTCTCAGCCAGTTGCAGCAGCAGAGCAATTTCTCTTATAACCAGCAGTTCCAAAGCGGAACGAACTTTTCTCTTGGATTCAGTACCCAACGCTTCACCACGAACAGCAGCTTCGCGCTTTTTAATCCTTCCTTCAGTTCCGGCGCGACATTCACCGTCGGGCAGCATCTGCTGCGGGGACGCGGATACGTAGTAAATCATGGTCCGATTCTCATCGCGCAGCGCAACGTGAAGCAGGCGAGAGCTAATTTCGAAGCGCAGCTCAACGATTCGATTCTTACCGTAATCAACCAGTATTGGAGCCTGATCGGCGCGCAGAAAAATCTCGCGGTCGTGCAGGATTCGCTGCACCTCGCGGAGGAATCCTACAAACATGACAAGCGCGCCCTGGAACTGGGCGCGTTGTCCCCGCTGGACATATATCGGTCCGAATCGACGGTCGCCCAACGCAGGTTGCAGGTGATTCAAGCGGAATACGCGGTGAAGCCGCTCGAAGATCAGTTTCGCCGCACAATCGGCGCCGACCTTGATTCGCGCGCTGGAGCTCTTGATCTAGAGCTTGTCGAGAACGCGGAGGTCTCCGGAGATCTCGTCTCAGAGGACATTCCCACTGCTCTTGAGACCGCGCTCAGCAAACGTCCCGAATTGGAAGCAGTACGGCAGCAGCTTGCGAACGATGACACCAGCGTCTATATCGCCCACAACAGCCTGCAACCCGATCTCAGTCTCACCGGTGCTTACACATCGAACGGCATTGGCGGGAACGTGATTGATACATCGAGCGGGACTCCTGTAGTGGTCGCACGCGGAGGTTTGCTCGATGCTCTCGGACAGGTCGGCGGATTTGGATTCCCCACCTACAGCGTCGGATTGAACCTGCGGCTCCCCATTAAGAATCGCTCGGCAGAAGCCGACCTCGGTTCTGCACTTGTCTCCAAGCGAAGTGATCTTTACCAGCTTCGCTCGCGTCAGCAGGCGATCTCGCTGGAGGTCCGCAATGCCGTTCACCAGCTTGAAGTCAGCAAGCTCTCTCTTTCCGCTGCGGCCGATGCTCTCGATCTCGCGAAGAAAACTCTTGCGGCCGATCAACGCAAGTACGAACTCGGCGCAGAGACGATCTTCTTCGTGCTCGACGCCCAGAGCACGGTCCAGCAAGCTGAGCAGAGCTACTTGCAGGCGCAGATCGGATATCAGCTCGCCCTCGCTCAACTCGATCACGCGACCGGAAATCTGCTCGAGCACAATCGTGTGCTGATTTCCGACTCGATTCGCTGAACGGAACCGCCGGGATAGCCGGTGCGGCAGCCGCGACGTTGCGGCTGCTCTTATAGATGCTGGCAGCGTAAGCGTGCTGCCCGGAGCCGGCCATTCGGCCAACTCCGGCCCGCGACCTATGGGCGGCGGATTCGTTCACCACTCGGTTGCTCACGCCTGACTGTTACAATCACGTCATCCCAGGATGAAAACGCGCGCAGGCTCAACGAAGCTGATTGCTGAAAATGCTTCTCAAGCGGCCGAAGTTGATCTCGCACGACGCCAAAGTCTGAAGCTCATCGGCGCTGCGTTCGGCAGCCTGCTCATCCCTTTTTCATTGCGGGCCCAGGAAGAGGAAGCGCCACAGCTCGGTGGCGCGCCGCTCACTCCATTTGTCGATCCTCTGCCAATTCCTCCGGTGATTCAGCCCAAGGATCAATTTCAGGGCAAGCCTTACTATCGGCTTGAGCTTTCAGAGTTCCAGCAGACGCTTCATCGCGAACTGCCTCCGACGACGGTCTGGGGATTTGAACAGAGCGCGCCGGGGCCCACCATCGTCGCTGATCGCAATCGCGGGATCGTCGTGGACTGGGTGAATCGTTTACCTGCGAAGCATCGACTGGCAATCGATCACAATCTCTCCGGCGCGGGAAGGCAACTTCCTGAAACCCGGGCAGTCATTCATCTTCACGGCGGACACGTCGAGCCCGAAAGCGACGGTCACCCAGAGGACTGGAAAATCCCCGGACAAACTCAGCGGGCTTCCTATCCCAACACGCAACAGGCGGCCACGCTGTGGTACCACGACCATGCCATGGGAATCGCGCGCCTGAACACGATGATGGGGCTTGCCGGCTTCTACATCCTGCATGACGACGAAGAATTCGGACTGGAGCTGCCCAAAGGCAAATATGACATTCCGCTCATGCTGCAGGACAGGCTGCTCGATCCCTTTGGACGAATTTGTTATCCGATTTCGGGAAATCCGGACTCCCCCTGGGTACCGGAGTTCTTTGGCTCGCATGTGCTCGTCAACGGTAAAGTGTGGCCGTTTCTTGAAGTGGAGCCCAGACCCTATCGCTTTCGCCTGCTGAATGCCTCAAATGCACGCGTGTACCGTCTCTTCCTTTCACCGGCTCAAAACCTATTTCAGATCGGAAGTGATGGCGGACTCCTGGATCGACCTGCTGAAGTAAGCAGCATCCTTCTCGCGCCCAGCGAGCGCGCTGAGATGATTATTGACTTCTCGGGACGCGAAGGACAACGGATAGTGTTGTCGAATGACGCTCCAGCGCCATATCCATCCGGAGGCAAGCTGATTCCGCATTTGGTAATGCAGTTCCGAGTGAATCCATTGCCAACAGAAAATGGCCGGGCCTATTCCGTTCCGTCAACGCTCTCCACAATTAAGCGAATGGACGAGACCGCGAGCATAAAGACACGCCGTTTGACTCTTGACGAGATCATGGGCGCCGGTGGAATTCAGCACAAAATGCTTCTCAATGGCAAAGCGTTCATGGATCCCGTAACCGAAGATCCCGAAATTGGGACGGCTGAAATCTGGGAGTTCGTCAACGCTACTATCGATGCGCACCCGATTCATCTCCATGCCGTGCACTTTCAGTTGCTTGATCGACGTACCTTCGATACCAAGAAATACACAGCTACTGGCGAGGTTGTTTACGCCAACAGAGTCCTCGCGCCAGTCCCGGCCGAGTCGGGGTGGAAGGACACGATTCTTTGTCCACCCGGACAGGTAACTCGGATCATCGCTCGCTTCGAGGGCGCGTCAGGAAAATACGTGTGGCATTGTCACACGCTGGAGCACGAAGATAATGAGATGATGCGGCCGCTGGTGCTGCGCGGCCCGACAAAACAAAGTTGATGCGTTACTTGATCCATCTATTGGCGGTGATGCTTCTGGCCACCATCGCCGGAGCACAGACAACTTGTAGCCTGTCGCGGACAGAGCCAGGAGTTCACTTGTGCTTCCCTTCTGCAGGTAGCAATGTTCCACCACTCGTGCACATCAGTGCTGAGATCAATGCTCCGGAAGGCAAAGTGGTTTCGGGATACTTAATCAAAGTAGATAACGTGCTCGTCGGTGTAGATGTAGAAAAGGTTCCCGCTCATGAACTGGCCGTTGAAGGAACGTTGGGAGCTCCACTGGCTCCAGGGGGACACAGTATACGCGTTGAAGCCGCGGGAATTGGAGAGGCAGAAACGAAGGTTCTTGTCAAAGCAGCTGACGGCATTGTTCCGTGTGCGTCAGTTACGAATGTCCCGCAATGGGTCTGCACATCGCGTCCTTACAAAGGAGAACCGACTATCCAATCGCCATTTGCCGCTCTGCAAGCTTCGGCAAATGCGCATTTTTCTTTCGATCAGTTCGCGCATGCCCTGCTGCAGGATCTGGAGGCTTTGCAACTCGATAGTATGGAAGTCGCTGCGATCGACGATTCCGGGAATATCTATACGGCGAGCCACGCTTTGTCAGATATCGAGGTGAGGAAGTACGGACCAGGAGGACACAAGCTCGAATTCGCAACCGTTGTAAGTTCCTGCGGGCCCGGATTCACTGCGCTCGATGGTATTGCGATTACGAATGAGGGACAGGTTTGGATTGCAGGTCATTCCACCGCCTGCTTCCAACCAACCGCGAATGCACTCGACAAAGGAGTATCCACGAAATCGGGCGAGGAGCAATCGTTTCTGTTGCGAGTGAATACGACCCTAACTGGGTCTTCGCCCCTTACGTACTTCAGTTTTTTGCCAGAGGCTGCGGACAGCCGCATCAGCGGCCTGCACCCGGACCAAAACGGGAATTTGTACATCGCTGGGTACACGACTTCGTCGACATTTCCCCATCAGCACGTTCTCAGTTTGGGATCTCACAGCGCTGATTCCGATGCCCTGTCGTTCGTCGCACTGCTGAAAGCCGACGGATTCGCTCTGCTGAATTCCGTGTTGCTGCAGGGCGTACATGTAACCGCCTTAACCTTGAACAAAGAAATGGTTGCAATCGCGGGCGCCGATGGAACAAGATCGCCAAATCACAATGCGTCCTCTAATTGCTGCTCGGAAACACTGGCGACTCTCTCCACGGACCTCTCTGTCCTGACTTCCC
The DNA here is from genome assembly GCA_035275665.1 of Terriglobales bacterium. Classification (GTDB taxonomy): domain Bacteria; phylum Acidobacteriota; class Terriglobia; order Terriglobales; family Acidobacteriaceae; genus Gp1-AA112. Next base: position 10,023 of record DATEMI010000114.1, read on the forward strand.
GACTGATGCTCCCAAGAAAATCGAGCAGCGGCATCAAGGCGCTTGCAGCAACCGATTCAGGTGAACTACTTGCCGTTGGATATGGAAATAATCCGGGTGCTCGTGCCCTAGACGCATCGTCGATCCGGACCACCATCTACTCTTGGTCCCCAGGTTCGCGTCGGCCATCATGCTCCCGAGTGCTCAGCGCGACCACGATGCCGACACTCATCAACGTTCCAGCCTTGAATGCTTACGCACGTACAGCTACGTCCAATTTGGTCTGCCAATCTGAAGTGCGTAAAAAAACGCATTAATGTGGAACGCAGGCCTTGCCCCTGTGCTTCGTGCTGAAAAAGTCTGAAGTTAGGCATTCTACGTGCTCACAGCAGTGCTGACACACGGCCAAGTTTCACCTTGACACTCGACAAAATCCGGGATAGCACAGAAGTATGGAGTCGTTTTCCCAATACCGGAATGCGAGTTTGGATCGTGCGTGCGTGGAGTTTTGGAATACGGCCTGGGCTAACCGCAGACAAAGCTGGGGTAACGCCGTGGAAATTTCGGGGTTACCCCGTGGAAAACTCGGCGTTACCCCGTGGAAATTTCGGCGTTACCCCGGGGTTGAGTTCGAGCGTTTACGGCATGAAATCGAATCCAAGATGACGTGGAACTCCCGTCATTTGTTCAGCTTAAGCCTACGATTGCTCGCAGAGAATGGTTGTGGCCTGAAGCAAAATCTTGCGCGTCGTTGTCTCTACGTGATTTACTTGCGGGCCTGAAACGATTTAGCTGCGCAATAGATGCTTTCACACCGTTCACAAAATGACTTCTTCAGGAATCCATTGATGAACATTCCGCGTTTTCTAGGTTCTCTGCTATTGCTCTGCATCTCGACACTGGCGGTTGGTCAACAGACATCACCTGAAGTCCCGACCAACGTCCCCTATAAGAACCCGGCGCTTCCTCTTGAGCAGCGCGTCGATGATCTGGTCTCCCGCATGACCCTTTCAGAGAAGATTTCCCAACTGGGACACACTGCAGATGCAGTTCCCCGTTTGGGAATTCCCGAATACAACTGGTGGAATGAGGGTCTGCACGGTGTGGCACGCGCGGGAATCGCGACCGTGTTTCCTCAGGCGATCGGGATGGCTGCCAGTTTCGACGAGCCCCTGATGCATCAGATTGCTACCGTCATCAGCACGGAATTTCGCGCCAAGTACAACGCGGAACGTCATCCGGACGGTTCCACTGACTGGTACCGCGGACTGACGGTTTGGTCTCCAAATATCAACATCTTTCGCGATCCGCGTTGGGGACGCGGCCAGGAGACTTACGGGGAAGATCCGTTCCTCACCTCGCGCATGGGCCTGGCGTTCGTCACGGGATTGCAGGGCGACGATCCCAAATATCTGAAGACGGTGGCCACGCCCAAACACTTTGCTGTCCACAGCGGCCCGGAGCCGACTCGGCACACGGTAGACGTGCAGGCCTCGCGCCACGACATGGAGGACACATATCTGCCCGCCTTTCGCACCACCGTCATGCAGGGGAAAGCCGAATCGGTGATGTGCGCCTACAACTCGCTCAACGGACAACCGGCGTGCGCTAATGCTGTGCTTCTCGACGAGCATTTGCGCCGCGATTGGGGATTTCAGGGCTACGTCGTTTCAGACTGTGCTGCCGTCACGGATGTCTTCAGCGGCCATCACTTCACGAAATCGATGGAGGAAGGCGTCGCGGCTGCAATCAAAGCAGGAACCGATCTTATCTGCGGTAATCCACGAACGCGCGTGCAAACCGAACGCGACGCGGCGCTCAAGGCGGTGCAGGAAGGAATCCTCAGCGAGGCCGACATCGATCGCGCAATGAAACGTCTGTTCACCGCACGCTTCCGGCTGGGAATGTTCGATCCACCCACCGCAGTTCCCTTCTCCCAAATCGGAATTTCCGAAAACGATACGGAAGAACATCGTCAGCTCGCGCTGAGAACCGCGCGGGAATCTCTCGTCTTGCTAAAGAATCAGAATAACTTTCTTCCCTTGAAGAAAACCTATGCGACGATTGCAGTCATCGGGCCCGACGCTGACAATCTCGATGCGTTAGTCGGCAATTACAACGGCACGCCGTCTCATCCGGTGACGATCGTCGATGGAATCCGAAAACGCTTCTCACAGTCGAAGGTCGTTTACTCGCAGGGAGTTGGACTCACTGGCCCAATCGTACGGGCGATTCCCTCTGACTCGCTCTTTACCGACGCATCGCGCAAGCAGCGCGGATTGAAAGCGGACTATTTCGGGAATGTCGATCTCAAGGGCGCTCCGGTCATGAGTCGCGTCGACGCCGACGTGAATTTTGCCTGGGGAGATCGCGGCATCTCGCCTCAGCTGCTGAAGAACTATTCCGTGCGCTGG
>DATEMI010000115.1:0-2414 GCA_035275665.1 Terriglobales bacterium
CACTCCCATGAATAGATTCAAGTTCAGTACGACTTCTAGTATCCGTTTCGGCTGGGGCGCGACTTCGGACATTGGGAAAGATTTCAAAGCAAGTGCCGGAAGAAAAACTCTGGTCGTGACCGATCCGGGAATCGTCAAATCAGGCCTTCTAGACAGATTGATTTCAGCGCTCGACACAGCTCCAGTCATCTATGACAAGGTAGAAGCTGACCCGCCAGAAGCGATCGTGCAGGATGCAACGTCAGTCGCCTGCTCGGCCGGCGTCAAAGCGGTTATTGGCTTCGGAGGTGGGTCCTCACTCGATGTCGCCAAACTCGTTGCACTTCTCGCGTGTGGCAAGGAGCATCTCGGAGATATCTATGGCGTGAACAATGTGCGTTACGAGCGCCTCCCGTTAGCCCTTGTTCCAACCACCGCAGGTACCGGATCTGAGGTGACTCCGATTGCCGTTGTGACAACTGCCGGCTCCGAAAAGAAAGGAGTTGTCTCAGAGGTCCTGTTGCCCGATTTGGCTCTGCTTGATCCAGAGTTGACGGTAGGGTTACCGCCTATGGTCACGGCGGCGACTGGTCTCGACGCCATGGTGCATGCCATCGAAGCGTTTACATCGATTAACGGTAACAACAATCCAATTTCAAAACATCTCGCGCGAACCGCTCTGTCGCTTCTGGCAGGTGCAATTGAAACGGCGGTGAACAATGGTGCCGAGCGGTCTGCGAGAAGCAACATGCTTTTAGGTTCGATGCTCGCCGGACAAGCCTTTGCTAATTCTCCCGTCGCCGCGGTCCATGCTCTAGCTTATCCATTGGGCGGACATTACCATGTCCCGCACGGGCTCTCAAACGCGTTGGTGTTGCCGCATGTCCTGCGATTTAACATTGACGTCTGCGGCGCGGCGTACTCGGAACTCGCCGCAATCGCTTTTCCGTCTCTTTCCGAGATCCCGGTCGAGCAGCGCTCAGCGGCATTTATCGCTGAAATTCAAAAGCTATCGAAAGCAATAGGCGTACCACAACGTCTTCGCGATGTTGGCGTCGACAGCTCTGCACTCCCAATTCTGGCAAGAGACGCAATGAAGCAAACCCGCTTGCTAATCAATAATCCAAAACCTCTTACCGTCGATGATGCAAAACAGATTTATCAGACTGCGTGGTAAGCGGTTCACGTATAAACGAGCAAATCACTACCGACAATTTCATCGCGCTGCCTGAACAGTCTCCCGCGACAAACTTGAGCAGTCTTGAACGCGGGTACATTAAGGGGACGATACCAGTGACTCAGAACGCTTTTGATACCAAATTGCCAATTCATTTGGAGCCAAGAGGCGGGGGCGGAACAGACTTCTGTCCTGTATTCGAGTGGGTTGAGGAGAACCAGATCGACGCTGTTTGCCTCATTTATCTCACCGATTTGTGCTGCCACACTCCTATCCCGAACCTCCGGGTTTTCCAGTTCTCTGGGTAACGAATTCCCGGCGTACGGCACCGTTTGGAGAGACAGTTCAAATCAGCTTTGAGTAGCTGCCTGAACGAACGAAATTGCCGTTTCGGAAGACAATCGCAAAGGTCCTTGGCTCTCAGGGCGGTGGATCAGATGTACGTATGCCTGATACGACAAACCCTTCAGCCGTCCTATTTTGAGTCAGGATCAATTGAGCTATAATGGTGGCTAGAGTGATCTACGGAGGAAAGGCGTGGTCAAAGCGGAGAGTATTGCCGATGTGATGGGCGGAGCTGTGATATTGGGCTCGCGCATACGATCAATTCGCGACTTGGAAAGGACCATCTCCCGTGGCATCCCTAAACGCGCGCTGCGAGTTACCGTGGAGCGAGTCTACACGTCAGCAGGCGATGTGCGACGCGTGATGTCTCGTATCGTTCCGGAAGCTACCTTCAAGCGCCGTGTCCGTCTTTCTCATGCTGAAAGCGAGCGCACGGAACGGCTGGCCCGCGTCATCGCGGCTGCCGAGCATGCTTGGAACGACAAGGAAGATGCGCGGGAATGGCTCACGAAAGCTCATCCCGAATTGGGCAGACGTACTCCACTGGATTTGGCAATGACCGAACTCGGCGCCCGCCAAGTTGAGGAACTGCTGGATCGTCTCTTCTATGGTATTCCGTCCTGATGCACGCCTTCCGCATTGCGGACAGGCGCTTTCCTCTGTTCGACGGGACCGGAGCGCGCCTTCTGGGTGGCCGCTGGAACTCGCCCGGCGCGTCGCTCATCTACGCCGCAGAAACTTTCTCCGGAGCACTGCTTGAAGTTCTTGTGCACGCGAATCTCGGGCGGCCGCCAAAAACTCACGCTTTCATCCAAATCACTATCCCTGAGAGAGTAGCCATTGAATCACTTACGCGCGACGAGTTTCCAGGGTGGGAAGCGGAAGACCAGGTTGTGAGCCGCGCCTTTGGCGA
>DATEMI010000116.1:0-8063 GCA_035275665.1 Terriglobales bacterium
CCCCTAGACGGGCATGTCGCAATAACACTTTTTGGTCGCCGGTGATTGCTCACCAACATCATCAGGGCACCAGCTTGCTGGCTGCCAAGCTGACGTCAGCTTTTGCCATCTGCATGCATTGGATGGGATCCTTTTCCAACGAAGGGACACCTCGCGCCCCCAAACTGGGCTGTGCCGGTCACCGGATCGTGGGATGACGTGCCCGGTGTTGTGTGTAATGCTCAGGGTTAATTTTTTCTATGGCGAGCGGTGAAGGGAACTGCTTCGGATAGCATGCCCGCCGCGAGTTTAAGCCGCCGGAGGCGGAATCGGGACCGATGTACACGCCCTATTTGATGTTCGCCTACGCAGTCGCTCTTGCCCTTGTCCTGTTCGGATTCAGAACGGTTCAGTGCAGCTTGCCGGGGCTCCGCGGCATCGCCTCTCTCCGGCGATATGCCCTATGCGACTTAGGGGCGGTTATTTTACTGGGACTGCGCGGGCGTGCACCGTTGCTCGTCACCGAAGTGGTCCCCCACCTTCTTCTGTTCAGCGGGGTCGCCTTCCTCTATCTCGCCGTAACTCAAATTCTGGAGCTTCGTCCCCGACTGCTCCCGTGGGCCGCTGGTTGCTGCGTGGCTGCTGGTTCTATGGTGGCCTGGTTCGCCTATGTCCGAGATTCCGAGGTCGCTCGCCTCGAAATACACTGCGGCGTTCTGGCTCTTTTACTGGCATTCAGTGCCACCACGCTTTTTGGTGGAGCCCCTCTCACGCTGCGCACACCGGCCCGCGCGTGTGCCTGGCTGATCACCGTAATGATGGCAGTGAACGTGATGTGGGCTGCATATGGCCTGATCGGCCGGACGCCAAACTACCTGCACCTGGATGCGATACATGCGGGCTTCAGCTATGTAGTCATGATACTGACGCTGGGCGACCTGTCTGCACTGGGCTGGCTCTCTTTCTGTGTCCAGCGCGATGAGCTGCATACTCTGGCACAGACGGACGCGCTAACGGGGCTGCTCAACCGCCGTGCTGTTGAGGAAGTGCTGAGGAGGGAGATTCGCCGGTCCGAAAGGCATCGCCAGAAAGTAAGCGTTATCCTGGTTGACATCGACTACTTCAAGCAGGTGAACGATCAGCATGGTCATCTGGTAGGGGACGATGTCCTGCGACGTGTCGGCCAGCTACTACGGGGAGGGACCCGCCCGTTCGACATAGTGGGACGGTTCGGTGGCGAAGAGTTCGTGATTGTGCTGGACGATGCGACGCTGGCCGCCACCGAGGACATAGCGGAGCGGCTGCGCCTCGAGATCGCCTCGCTGAACGATCTTCCCCGCAGCATCACTTTAACGGCGAGTTTCGGCGTTGCCTCCGGAATTCCTGATGAAAGCGCACCAGAATTGCTCGCCCGCGCCGACGAGGCTCTTTATCGATCGAAGCGCGAAGGCCGCAACCAGGTGAGGGTTGATGGTGAAATGCTCGATGTTGGTATACACGATAGGCCCCGCGTAAAGAGTTCACCGGTCATTGCTACCCTGCACTAAATGGCTTTCCATCCTTAGCTGCACCTGTCCGACTCCCACATTCGGGTAATTATCGGCAATCAGCCAGATCGGTACAGTTATGATCGCCCCGACTGCGATTGTGCTGGTTGCCGATGACCTTCTCCACGTTGCTCAGTAAATTGATGGATATCGAAGCTGCCGCATCGGTCGGTAATCTTGCCGGCGTACTAGCTCTCACCCTGGAGACCGAAAATATAGTGCTTCAAATGCAGAGAGAAATGATTGAGGAACTGCACCGAAGTTCCCATGGGAGCTCGCTACGGAATTATCGAAGCTGACGTCCGATTGGGCGCCACGATTTGAGACCGGGCGCAGGCCAGGCGACTGTGTCAAATATCTCACAGTGTTGCGTTTCAAGCCTAAAGTGTTATTGCGTATGTTACCCTTTGGCGTGCAGCCTAGCTAATACGCGAGAGGTTACCTGCATTGCAGGCGATGGATGACCTCCACAAGTGCCGGACTTCCGAGCGAACATCATCGCGTCTCCCGCACCTCGCCGAGTTGGAAGAGAGCCGTGACGAAAGTTGATCCGATCCCGCGGTGTGCGTTATGGCTGTTCCCTGTGATATGGGCCTTCGCAGCTTTGGTGTGCGCGGCCGAGCGCGCGCCACACCCTCTTGCGACGGTAGGAGACGTTGCACAGCGTGAACTGGATAGCAGCCCTTACGGCATACCGGTCGCGCTGAATGCGCAGGTCACCTACGTCGACGCCGAGTGGCAAATCCTGTTTGTGCGAGACAAGACCGGATCGATTTTTGTCCAGCTTCCTCCGAAGGCCTCGGGAATAGATGCAGGAGATATCGTTCACCTGTCCGGCTTGACAGCCCCGGGAGAGATTGGAAGCAACATAGTCCACCCCAGAGTTCAGGTGGCGGGCAGGCGCCCGCTTCCAGTGCCTCGCAAGATGAGCGCGGCGGCGATTCAGGCGGGAATGGCGGATAGTGAGTATGTCGTCACTGAAGGCGTGATTCGGCCGGGGCCCTCGATCTGGGATCATACCTCGCTCACTCTGGCTGATGGCGCGACCTCTATACCGCTGATCATTCCGGGGGGCGTCAACCCGGCTGCTCAGGGTCTGATCGGCGCGCGCGCGCTGGTGCGCGGAGTAACGGCGGTGCGGCTGGACGATGCGAAACATCCGATCGGGTACCAGTTGTTTGTTCAGAACCTAGCCAACGTTGAGCCGGAAGAAGCGGACTGGAAGCCGTCATTCCAGGCAGCCGTGCTTCCAATCTCGCGCGTGTCCGACTGTACTGTCACTGACCGATTTATCCCGGCTTACCACGTTCGAGGCAAAGTGCTCTGGAACGGGGCCGGAGCGTTGATCATTGCGGACGACTCCGGCTCGATTGAAGTCCAGGGCATCGGTGAATCGCCGGCGAGGCCGGGAGCACTTGTCGATGTCCTCGGTTTTCCGTCGGTTATCGGCCATACGACAGTTTTGAAAGATGCGTTAGCCAGAGTACTCGCCGCTACTCCGCCGCCCGCAACAGTCTTCAGGCGCGTATCCGCCGCCGAAGCGCTGCGGTCAGGGAGAGACGGCGATACCGTCCAGATCTCCGGGCGTGTAGTTGACCAGTCGGGCAGGGCAACGGACCATGAGGTTCTCGTGGACGATGCCGGTCAGAGGTTTGAGGTGCTCATATCTTCGGCATCACCATCCGCTGGCTTTGTGAGGCTTACACCGGGTGCAGCTCTCGATGTATGGGGCAGGTTTCGTCGCGTGCACCAGCGGGACCACCGCCCGGATACGATTCAGATTTTGCTCGATTCCCCCTCGCAAATTCTCATTCGCGGTGCACAACCGAACTGGCGTGCGGTTGCCGGCTTTGCGGCTGGAATCTTTGTTTTGGGGGTACTGATCTGGAATCTCCAGTTGCGTCGTGCGCTGCGAAGCAAGATGGTGCTGCTGCGAAGACAGGTTGAGCACGAGGCTCTGCTTGAAAGCCGGTGCCGGCGTCTGGTCGAACGGAATCTCGCGGCCGTCTTCAGCTGGCGCCCCTCGGGTGAGATCACCCACTGTAATCAGGCCTTTGCTAGCATGCTTGGATACGGAGCGCCCGAGCAGGTAATCGGGAAGTCGTACTGGGGCCTGCTAACCGGCGAGTCACGTCTGGTGCTGACAAACTGTCTGGAAACCGGTGCGGCGAACGGCATCGAGAGCAGTCTGGTTCGCGCCGATGGGACCGTACTCGCTCTGCTGGAAAATGTCACGCGTGTGCATGACGAGGGAGACATCTATTTCGAGACGACCGGCGTCGATATCACGCAGTCGAAGCTCGACAGAATCGAGCTGCAGAGAGCAAGGGATGCTGCGCAGCACCAGGCGGACATCGACGCGCTGACAAAGCTTCCAAACCGCAGGCGTTTTGCGCAAATCGCAAACGAGCTTGTAACAACGAGCGGTGCCGGCCAATCGATCGCACTGCTCTATCTCGACCTCGATGGATTCAAAGAAGTAAACGACACGTGCGGGCACGTCACAGGTGACCTGCTGCTGGAGCAGGTGGCGAGCCGTCTCAGATCAGTTCTTTCCACCGAAGATGAACTATATCGGCTGGGTGGGGATGAATTCGCCGCCTTGCTAACGCAAGCCGCGAGCGTGGCAGAGTCGGGCAGAGTGGCAGCGGCCCTGCTCAGCAGCCTGGACAGTCCATTCCGTGTCGGTAATCAGGAACTGAGGATCAGCGGGAGTATCGGCATCAGCTGTTTTCCCACACCTGCTCCGGACCACACTTCTTTGCTGCAGCAGGCGGACAGTGCAATGTACGTGGCGAAGCGCTCTGGCCGCAACAGAGTCTCTTTCTACTCAGAAGAAATTGGCGACGAAATCCGTGAGCGGAACAGCATCCTCGCCGAGCTCAGGGGAGCGGTTGAGCGCAATGAAATCTGCCTTCATTATCAGCCAGAGTTCAGCAGATCGGCACATCAAATCGTCCGCTTTGAGGCCTTGGCCCGTTGGCAGAATCGGGTGCTCGGGGCGGTCTCCCCAGGAAAGTTCGTCCCGGTCGCGGAAGAAGGCGGTCTCATGCTGGAGCTGGGCACCCATATCCTGGAACTGGCCTGCAGAGAAGCCTGCAAGTGGATGCGGGAGACTGGACAGATGATTCCTGTCGCAGTCAACGTCTCAGCCGCACAGCTCCGTGCAAGTTCGTTTGCGGAGGATGTGCTTGCAATCCTGAACCGAACGGGGATTCCGCCCGGCATGCTGGAGCTTGAGATGACGGAATCGATCATGCAGCAGGATGTGCAGAAGTGTCGTGAAGTCCTCTCGCAATTACGAGGCGCGGGCATCTCGCTCGCGCTCGATGACTTCGGTACCGGATACTCCAGTCTCAGTTATCTCCCGGATCTGCCCTTCGAGCGCCTGAAGATCGCACGTTCGTTCCTCGAGAAACTGCATCGCGGTCGGGGAGGCGAGGCTCTCATCCACGCGGTGATCAGCATCGCACATAATCTTGGAATAACAGTGGTGGTTGAAGGTATTGAAACAGAGAGGGAACTGGTATTCGTCCAGCGAGCTGGAGCGGATGAACTTCAGGGCTATTATCTGGGAAGTCCCAGTCCGGATCCTATGAGCCTGATCGAAGCTGCAGTCGCCAATCTCCAGTTCCAGACGGGTGCTCTCGCCGACGCGCGCGGGTTCCTTCAACAGATGAGCCTGAAGCAAAGCTGAAAAGCGATCAAAGACTGCTGCATGCCCAGACTGTAGGATAGCCAACCAGTCTCGAAGCAGCTGGATCCACCGTGATTGCCGTGGATTCCGGGCCAGGAATCTATCCGCATGGCTCGCCGCTGGCGTCCCGACATTTGCCTCACCAATCTGCTTATGCCCGCTGATAGCAGGAGCGTGCCTTTACCGGCGCTGAAGAACGCGGTTGCAGCACCCGTCGCGCATACCTCACTACATCTGCAGTCAAACCGCGGCAGGCTTTCCGCGGTTCTGGCCCTTACCTTTACTGCAGTTCGCGTTGAGCATCCTCCGAGCACCCAGATGATAGATCCGCCTCTCGGTCAGCCTTCGTATTGCGCCGGTGTAGCGATTCCAGGAATGTCAGGCGCGCTCTGATTGTGTTAAGGATGGATTCAATGGCGGCCGTATCGACTGCGTCTATCGAAACCGAGCTGCGTCGGCGCAGCAGTTCCGCGTATTTCACCTCTCCAAATTCGAGTGCGTCGCCGACTCGCTCCACCCAATCGCGGGTTTCCATTCCATCCAGTGAATCCGCAAGGCGCAGGGCATCCTGTATCAAGCTTTCGGCACTGCTTTCGTTCTTGTCAGGCATACTCATCCTAAAGTGGCCGTCAGCTCTCAGCGGCGGCGTAAATTCCACACAGGATACGCAGCCGACGTCAGTTGCCGACCCTGGGGGGATGTACTGTTATCGACTGATGATCTCTGCTCTCGGGCGAATCTCATTGTGACAAAAATCACAGTATGCAAAGCGAACTCCGCCACCCCATTCAGGATTGCCTGGAACCCGAACAGGCCGAACCGCCGTACGCAGTGGCGCCCGGCCGGGGTCACACCTTTGAGGGATACCCTCTGCATCATGTGTAACATTCACAAGCGATTACGTTCATGGGATTCTCGGGATGGCGGTTGTCCTCATTGAGCCTCAACACGTCGCATCCCAGAACCCGCTGAATTTTGACAGAGGTTCAGCGGGTTTACCCCTCGCCCAATTCATCTGAACTGCTGAAAGCCGAGGTAACGCCGGTCGCGTGTCTCGGCCGTACACGCACCACCGGCCGGGCTGGACATCGGCAAGTTTAGAGTGTCTTGTGTGTATTGGCTTGAGGATCGTGCGACAGCCGCTTCTGGTAGCGGCAGCATCAGCCAGCTCTGCGGGTGAGTCTCTGCGGGAGGTTCAGTAAAATGGCCCGGCAAGGGAAGGGAAGTACGAATAAAGTCGTTTCTCCGACCAGGTCGAGACTCCTTTTACAGGCTTTTACCTCCTCCGAAATCCAGGGCTGCAGCGGCAGTTCGTTGGCCGTGCCTGACTCGCCACTTGCCGCTGTGGCTTTGCAGCGCACAGTGCGGCTTGCGTTCGGTTCCTGCATCGCGGAATTCGACGGCTTCTCGACTTGGGCGAGCCTGTCCCGTCGCTCACCGGCGGTCGCGTCAGTGTAGCTTCGAAGATGCGTGGCTGTGGGAGCGGAGGAATTCGTGGTACTCAAGTCGGGCGAGAAAGCGGCCAGTTTTATTAGGTTGCCATCGGAGCCGTAGGCCCGGAATCCATTTAAGGCATGGAAAGCCATGCTTCCCGAATCTCTTCCCGCAAGGAGAACGAGGAAGAGTGTGCCATCTCGCCCACAGATGATTGGTCTGGTTCCGGCATAGCATCGCCGGACAAAGGCAGCTCAGGCACGGATGGCTCGGCTGACGGACCTGGCTTTCCGGAAGCACTGGGCTGGTTCGAATGCGTGCTCACCGGCAGCAGCATCAGCAGCTGGCGCGACACAGCTTCCAACACGTTTCTCTTTGCATTGAGGTGCTCGATTTCGGAATTGATGCGGTGAAGCTGGGCTTCTATCTCTCGCATGCCTAGACTCGCTTCGGCAGCAGCTTCCTCGAACAGCGTGTATTTCATGTGTTGTCTCCTGTACATCCAGCTATTCGAGCGGAAGTGTAGCAGGCCGGGCGAAGCTTCCAATCCCGCAAAAGGGGCAGCGAGCAGTCGAATTCAATGAGAGGACGACGAAGTACTCTGCCGTCCGTTGCCTAGATCCTTGAACTCAAGGCGGAATTGAGCTGGGCAGCAGGCGGTCCGCCAATGGCCGGGGCAGCGCGAATCCCGCGGTGTGCAATCCGAAGATACGGCAGCTGGCACGAAGGGAAGTAGCTGATCTACAACTATCAAACTATTACTGCCTGCCGATTGAGCTTGGGTACTAGAATCCGATTGAAGCGCGGCATGCGCGTCTGCTGTAATCCTGACAGCTGAGCTAATTACTGCCGAGGCCTTTGTCTAATGCTTGTTTACTGCCTGGTTGTCGTCCACTGGTCTGTTCCCTCCCAATACACGATTACGCTCGCCCTGACGCTTGCGGTCGTTCTCACCGTCCGTGTCACCTGGTCGATGGTGAAGGAAAAGTTCGGCCGCACGGAGCCTGCTATTCCGCGCGTGCAGTCCGTTTGCGATGAGATGCGCCGCAGACGCGCGGCGAACTATTCGGAACCCGCAGCTCAGGAAGCTGGCGAGGTTTCCGGATGCAGCGTAGCTCCTCTCTAACGTAATGTTCAGAGAGGCAGATTAGGGTTGGTTGATATATCCGCTAGGTTCACGTCGAGGCCAGTAACAGCGACTGATCCTGAAGCAGCCCGAAAAGCGTACTGCCTCTTCGAAATGCCGTAGACGATCCGCAGTGAGCACGTAGTACCGCAGTCCGCAAAAAGAAGAGCAAAACCGGTTTCAGGAGGAAGTCATCGCAATGCGTCTGCAGCTAGGAGATCTGCTGGCCCAGGCTGGGCTGGTCACCGCCGAGGACGTATCCAAAGCGCTCGAACGTCAG
>DATEMI010000117.1:0-3045 GCA_035275665.1 Terriglobales bacterium
CGAACGCCCGAGGTTGGCGTGAGGAATCCCTATCTTCGTCCATGCTGTTCCGTCGGTCCATGGAGGTCCGTAGGGATTCCGAACGGATGCTCACGCAAAGAGCGCTTGAGTTCGGAATGGCAAGACCTTGCCTAAAACTCCGCCACAGGCGCGTTCTGCTTGGAGCTCACGCGTCCAGCCTCGATCTTTGCCACTGAGTAGTTCTCCGGACGAATCGGCGCTTCGGCGAGACGGCGAAGCAGCGCGATCTGTCCTACGTGCGTGAGCGCGTCGGCAATCGCGCCCTGGAAGATGCTTTCGCATGACGCGTGCAGCTTCTGTCCTGAAACCACATAGGAGTCAAGCGCCTCAAGCGCAGCGAAGAAGCGCCGACTATCTTCGCTCCATGTCCTCGGCTTTGTGTCCTGCCAAACTTCTTTGCCGCCTGCGATGGACAGTGCCCAGTCCATCAAGTCGCAGAGATGCGAGAGAATTTCTCCTGCCGATCTCGAACCTTTGCCGGCTGAAAAATTGCTGAATCCGTTCGGTACATCGCGCAGAGGCTTCGCCGCGCGGTACGCGAGCGTCGCCAGGGTGTGCCGAAACGGAAGATCGACAGAGGCGTCCTGTTTCATTTTGGGCATAGTTGTGCTCATAACAAGTCTCCTGGATTTGAGATTGTAGCGCGCTAGATCACTAGGCGCTGCGATACCCTTCCGGTATGCTCGTCAGTTGTAAAAGTTGGAACCGAGGGAATCTTGGACAGAATTGCTGTCGAGTTGTCACAGGCCACAGATCGGCACGCCGTAGCACGGATTGTGCTCGGCCATGGCAAGCAGAACATCATCGATTTTCAAATGATGGACGAACTTGCTGCGGCACTCGACAACCTCGAAGGTCAGCGCGAAATCTCGACCATTTTGTTTGAAACTGCAGGAGAGCATTTCTCGGCCGGAGTCGACATTCCTTCGCATACTCCGGACAAGGTCGCGACGATGCTGGCGAAGTTCCACGATGCAATTCGCCGAGTGTTGAAGACATCAAAGGTGACTATCGCGGCAGTGAAGGGCTACTGCCTTGGTGGCGGCGCGGAACTGGCGATGACCTGTGACATCGTCCTTACGACTGAGTCTGCGCACTGGGGCTTTCCCGAGATTCGCCTCGGATGCTTTCCTCCGGTCGCAACCGCAGCTCTTGCTGCAGTTGTGGGCCAGAAGCTCGCCGCAGAGCTTGTCCTGACTGGACGCAGCTTCGATGGACGCGAGGCTGAGCGAATCGGCTTGGCAAACCGAGCTGTGCCTGCCGACAAATTAAAAGCAGCAGTTTCAGAATGTGTGAATCGGCTCGCGGAGTTGAGCCCAACCGCGCTGGCGAACACCAAGCGGGCGCTCTACTCCTGGGATGCTGGCCATTTTGAAAAAGGTCTTGCTCGCGCTGAAGAGATTTATTTGAAGGATCTCATCCGGACGCAAGACGCGCAGGAAGGCATTCGCGCTTGGATAGAGAAGAGAAAGCCGCAGTGGACGGGAAGATGATCACGGTGACGAAGCTCCGATCCATGCACGACGCGATTGCCGAGTTCGTTCCCGACGGCTGCTCCGTCGCCATGGGTCTCCAGCTTGAACACATGATCCCGTTTGCCGCCGGGCACGAGATCATCCGTCAGAAGAAGCGCAATCTTCGCCTGATCGGCCCAATTTCGGACTGTCTCTTCGATCAGATCATCGGCGCTGGCTGCGTGAAGGACGTTGTCGCTGCATGGGTGGGCAATGTCATGATGGGACAAGCCTACAACTTTCGCAGGGCTGTTGAGGCAGAAGAAATTCGCGTCTTCAACATGACGAACTTCACTGTCGCCCTCGGTCTGCAGGCTGGCGCTATGGGCGTGCCTTTTCTCCCGACTCGCACCGCTATGGGCAGCGACGTACCCAAAGGGAATCATTTCTTCTACCAGATTATTTCCCCTTTTGAGCCTAAAGAGACACTGCTCGCCGTACGCGCCATCATTCCCGACGTGACGATTGTTCAGGTGCAGCGCGCTGACCAAGCGGGAAACGCTCACTGCTGGGGGAATCTCGGCGTGATGCAGGAGGCGGTCCGCGCAGCGAAGAACGTCATCGTTGTAGCCGAGGAGATCGTATCGGCTGATGTAATCGCCGGCGATCCGAACCGCACCGTTGTTCCTGGGTTTCTCGTTTCAGCAGTTGTGCACGAGCCGTTCGGAGCCCATCCTTCGCCCGTGCAGGGATACTACGGTCGAGATAACGAATTCTTTCGTGACTACCACTCAGAAACTAAGACACCAGAGGCGTATGCCGGATGGCGAACCAAATGGGTGGAAGGCTTAAGAAATCGTACCGAGTACATGGAAAGACTTGGACCCCGCCAAATTTAGATCGGATCGATCTCGCCGTTTACGATCATTGATTCGGCGATCTTGCGTGCTTGGCGGAAAGTTGCTGCTTGCGCATCCCCCTGCGGAAGAGCATCGGCGAGCCTCGACAACTCCTCATCAAACAGCTTCGTAATCAGCTCCGGCGTGTGCTTTACGGTATTGCCAGCGTCATCGACAATCTGAGCGCGGTCGCGATGCTGCATGCGCTGCGCGATCATCAGTCGATAAATGCGATCGGTAGCGAGATCCTCCATGTATCCGTCGAGCAGGCTGGCGCCCTTGCCGTTAAGAACACCATTTCTATAGCGGATCACTGTGCGCACCGCAGCTCGCGTGCCGCTCAATGTTCGCTTGCCCACGTTGGTTGGCTTCGGCCGGAGGTCGGGATAGCGTTCGCCGGCCGCTTTGTGCGTCTTGATCTGATTCGGAAACGGGAATTGATCGACGGCAATCTGGTTTTGATCCGGATGGCCTGTCCAGGCGCCGTCGAATCCGCGATCTGCTTCGTTCTTCTTGTCCTTTTCCAGTACCGCCAGTGCGCGGGCGTTCAATTCAGGATTCGTGCGGTCGGGATAGAGCGCCGTCATGCCGCCGATAGCGAGCGCTCCCCGGCGGTGACAGATCGATACCAGCAGATCGCGCAGGTTCTGAAAGAACGGCACATCGTGAGG
>DATEMI010000118.1:0-6390 GCA_035275665.1 Terriglobales bacterium
GCCGAAAGATCGACCTTTGCTGCGAGCTTAGGTTGCACTGCAGCTTCAGGCTTCAGTTCAGGCTTTGCCTGGGGTTTTGCACTGCTTTCGGCTGCCAGCGGCAGATCTGCCTTTTGGTGCAAATTCACCGGCGCAACATAATTTTCCACCGTCTGCGGTGCAGGCACGACGGGCTCGAAGGCGAAGGTATAACGCTGCTTAAAAGCACTGATCTCTTCTTCGTTCTCGATTCCATTCGCGCTAATCATGAGCAAATCGGATTCAAGAACGGCGATGCCTTCGGAGATGAACTCGGTGATCGGTCCGGTAGCATCTGCAGCGATGGTTGCGTTCATCGCGTACTGAAAGATGTGACTCAGCTTGCTGGCGACTTCGCGAAAGAGCGGAAATCCATACGAGCCGGAGCTGCCCTCCAGCGTGTGCGCTGAGATGTAAAGCCGCTGAATATCCTCGGGAACAGGATAGGGATCCTGAAGAATGCCAGAGTACTCCCGCAGAAACTGCAGGTGCTCGGAGGCTTCCTGGAGAAAGACCTCGACGAATTCTGCTCCCGGCGTGCTCACAAAGTCTCCTGTGCGGCGCTTCGGGCCAGCGCGGACTTGCGGTAGATCAGCGAGTCGGCAATGACGATCGGCTCCAGTTCCACTTTGGCTTTCGCTATCGACTCCGCATGACCCAAAAACAAATATCCATCCGGCTCGAGGTACTCTTGAAAGCGGCGAATCAAATTGGCACGCAGATCGTCGGAGAAATAAATGAGGACGTTCATGCAGAAAATGCAGTCGAAGCGCCCCATGTAAACCATCTGCGCCAGGTTCATTTGTGCGAAGGTGATCATGTTGCGCACCTTCGCCTTGGCCCGGAATTCGTCTTTGCCGGATTGGCTGAAGTATGTCTCGACCTGCTCCGGTGTGAGCGAGTCCAGATCACGCTTGGTATAGCAGCCACGCTCGGCGATATTCAATGCACTGCGGCTGATGTCTGTCGCCAGAATTTCAATGTTCCAGGCATCCGGAAGTTCCAGTGCATCGATTAGGCTGATCGCGATTGAGTAAGGCTCTTCTCCGGTCGAACAGCCGGCGCTCCATATCCGCAGGGTTCGCGGATTGCTCCAGAACTTCTTGGCGTGAATCTCGGGTAAGACTCTTTCTGCGAGCGCCTGATACACGGCTGGATAGCGGAAAAACGAGGTCTCCTGTGTGAGGAGCCTTTCCAGCAGCGACTCATATTCCGCGTTCGAACCATTAATGGCTCGCAGCAACTCGGAGGCTCGCGCGAGCTGTCTCTGAATCAGATGTTCACGGACGTGCTTGGACAAGAACCGAGTGCGGGATTCGTCAAACAGAATTCCAGAACGACGCTCGATGAACGAACGCAACTCGTCGAGCTCACGCTCGCTTACCAGGACCGAATTGGATTTCTCAGTCACCGTTGTCGATTACCGTTTCCGTGTTTGGGCAGTTCATTAGCGTCGCGACATCGCTGTAGCCGCCGAGCTCAACTCCTTTATTTCAATAGGTCCACTCGAGCTGATACGGAACTGCGAAAGCGCTTCGTTCAACTGCTCCGAGAGCTTCACCATGTTCTCGACCGTGCGTGCCGTCTGGCGCGCACCTTGCGAAGTCTGGCGCGTGATGTTGGAGATGATCTGCATCGCGTTCGCCACACCTTCCGTACCGCGAACCTGTTGTTTCGACGCGAGCGAAATTTCCTGAACCAGTTCTGCCGACTGTCGGACCACGCTCGAAATCGCTTCCAGCGCTTTACCGGCTTGGTCGGCGAGTCGCGCTCCCACTTCCACTTCTTTGGTTCCTTCCTCCATGACGACGACAGCTTCGTTGGTTTCGGCTTGGATGGCCTTGATCAAGCCAGCGATATCTTTGGTGGCGGTTCGTGAGTGTTCGGCAAGCTTACGGACTTCGTCGGCGACGACTGCGAATCCGCGTCCCGCTTCACCAGCTCGCGCGGCCTCAATAGCGGCATTGAGAGCCAGCAGGTTGGTCTGCTCGGTGATGTCGTTAATGACGTTGATGATTTCGGAAATTTCGAGCGAGCGATCTCCGAGGGATTTGATCTTTTTCGCGGTCGCCTGCACCGACGCACGAATGCGCTGCATGCCTTCCAGCGTGTCGCGTACTGAGCGGTTGCCCTGTTCGGCGGCATCGAGAGCACGTCGCGCAGCTTCTGCGGATGCTTCGGCGTTGTTCGACACCTGCTTCATCGAGACCGTCAACTCTTCCACGGCAGACGAGGTATTGGTGATTTCCTGGTCCTGCTGCACAGCGCCGCTGGCCATGTCTTCGGAGGAAAGCAGAATCTCATTGGCGCTGGAGGATACGTCGACGGCGGCTTTGCGCACGCGCTCTAGCACTTTGGCGAAGTTGTCGAGCATGTAGTTCACAGAATCGACAACATTGCCCAAGGCATCGTTCGTGACTCGTCCACGGAGGGTGAGGTCGCCGCGGGCGATCTGGCTGACGACCGTCAGAAAGTCCGTCACGCTCTTCTGCAAAGCTTCCTGTGCTTCGTGGTTGTGGACAGCGCGACTGATGCGCTCCGAGCTGCGCGTAAAGTTCTCCGCAATCACAGCAAAGTCATCTTCGCCTTCAATATGCGGGCGGCTGTTGTACTCGCCATTAGCGAATTTCTGCGAGTAGTTCACCAGCTCGTTCACAGGCTTCGCGACTTTATTCGACAGCCGGAAGAGAACGAACATCGCCGCAGACAGCCCGACGAGCACCGCAGCCAGAAACAGCTTTGGCGTCTCGCCCGGAGCGGACATGGCATCGCCGATACCGAGACCGTTAGCGTGCGAGCCCGCCGAGTATGCAAAATAGAGAACGGCCAACAACGCAGCTGCGTTGATCGCTCCCAGCGTCCAGATGGCTTGATTCAGCCGACCTTTCATAACTGCCTCCGAAAACCTAAACTCCGCATCCCTAACGTGGTCATATCACCGGAACGGGAAATGCTTCTACCAATCTTTTCAAATCCAGCGTAAGCGCCAACCGATCGTCCTGGCGCAGCATGCCGCAGCAGTGCGGAACATCGCGAGGAATATCCGCCAGAATCAGCGGCTCCGAAGTGCTGTACGTCCCAAAGACCTCGTCGGCTGCGATACCGATGCGAAGATGATCGCGATCTCCCTCGGCCGGAAGGTATGCCACGACTACCTGCCGCGGCGGCAGATCCGGGCGCCGACCTTCGCTAAACGCAATGTCTACGATCGGTACGATCGATCCACGCAAGTTGAAAATGCCCATGAGAAAGCTGGGCGCCAGCGGCATGCGCGTCAATGGCGGCCAATCGACCACTTCTTCAACTTCCAACACTGATAGGCAGAAACGCTCGCGGCCCACGCGGAAGACGCAGTACTGCCGCAGCGGTTCTTGCGGGCCGAGTGCCAGATCGGGAACTTCGATCTGATCCGGCGAGATCGGCTCAAGCTGCTGCGGAATTGGCGTTTCTTCCTGCACGTTACACGAACCTCTGCACTGCGCCAAGAAGCTCGGCTGGAGTAAACGGTTTGATCACATAACCATCGGCGCCCTGCTGCTGAGCCCAGAACTTGTCACTCTCGGTATTCTTCGAACTCACGATCACCACTGGAATCGAACTGAACTCCGCGCTGCCCTTCAATTCACGACATGCCTGGAATCCATTTCGCTCCGGCATCACCACGTCCATCAAAATCAGACTTGGGCGTTCCGCCGCGATCGTCGCTTCGAGCTTGCGGGGATCGTGAATCGCGACAGGCCAATAGCCTGCCTTTTGAAGCACGGATTCCATGAGCTTCACTTCTGCGAGGGAATCATCGACGATAAGAATCTTTTTCACGTTTGTTTCTATAACTCCATCTCAAGCCCTGGCCGCGAATGTGAGCGAATCCAAGTTTTTCTCAGATCGCGCGGTTTTCTCCGCGCACTGCATTTCCAACTCCAATGAGGTAAAGCGTTGCATCATTTCATGGAGACGAAGCGTCATCGCATGCAGCGTCTCTAGTTGCTCGCGCATATTCAATTCAAGTCCTGCCGATTGCAGCATCAGTAATTCCGCATTTCCCAAAACGGACGTAAGCGCATTGTTGAATCCATGCCGCATCTCAGCCATGTATTTGCCCAATGCCGCATGAGTCTCCTGCGAACGCGCATTCTGCTCAAGCCGCTGAATGTGCGTGGCGATTTCCCGCCTTTTCAAAACTTCTTCGGTTACCAGCACCAAAGTATCGAGCCACGCGTCGTGTCGTGGAATCACGGTCAGTCTCGGGTACGCACGACGCAATCCGTGCACAGACTCTCCTGCCGCGGATACATAGACGGCAGGCGCAGCACCCCGATTGAGCAGCGTACGGATTTCATTCGCACGCGAAGCTTGCAGCTCTCCCGCGATCGCAATATCGAAAGCCGAAGCACTCGTGCTCCGCAGCAACTCGCTGTTAACCGCCGTGAATTCGGGCACCTGCGACTGCATTTGCCAGCGCGCAACGAGATCGCGGAAAAATCCAGCCTGATCGGAGACAACGAGCAGTTTCGGAATCGGGTTGGCAATCTGACTCATTACTTCAACTTCTCCGTTGCATCGATCACCGCCAGCAATCTCTTTGCGGTTGCTGCAAGGCTTACTGCCGCATCGATATCGCCGCGCTCTTTCGCTTTCGCTACCTGCTCCTGAATGGCAGCAGCCTGGTGGTGCGAACAATCCAGAGCCTCCACCAGTCCATTCTTGTTTCCTTCTTTGGCCATGGCGGCGGCATTCACAAGCAAACAGCGCGAAGCAACCGCTCGCTGAATGGCTCCGCAGGTCGCGTCACCCGCTTGCACATAAGCCTTGACTTCCCATGATGCGAGCACTTCCTTTGCGTGACCGACGATCACTGTGCATACGGTGCTCTTGTGTTTGGAAGCGAACAGCTGCTCCGAGATCGTGTCGACTACCTTTTCGAGACTCGCCTCAGCATGAGATTCCGTCGGCCCCGCGTCGGGCGCCATGACTGCAAATTCCGGCGGCCCAGCTTGAGGCGGGACCGGCGCGGCTCCATTCTTGGCTGACGCAACTGTTTGAACTTTCTTCGTGAGAATATTGCGAACTTGTCCGAGTTGGCGGAAGGACTGGCCGGCTCGATACGCTTCCCGAAATGGTTTCTTCCATTGGTGGCAAAGAATTCGCAGCGTTGCCAGAGGCTCTTCGGAGCCGAGTCCTGCCTCGCGGCAATCTACGCTGCTTACACCCGCACTCTCGATTTGCTGGATCGCGCTGCGGATCGCTTGCAGATCGGAGTGCATGAGTCGGAAGAAGCCGAGCCGCAAACGGAAGTTGAATCTTGTAATCTGGACCAGTGCTTCGGGGGAGAAGTATTGGGCTCCGAGCGCCTTCTTTTTATTCCTCCCCAGCTCGACGAGGCCGCTTTCGAGCAGTTCGGAAAGCGTTGAGCAGCGATCGACACTGTTGGCTATCTCATCCAACGCTTTTGTCCACGGAAATTCCCGGGGAATCACGGCACCGAGCACTGGCCGAAGCGCCTGTGCAACCTCGGAAGGAGTGACCTGATTGTCATGTGGATGGTGCGGTGCAACGGCAGCGAAGTACTGCACCAGGAGGTAGTCGAGCTTGTCGCGCAATGCCTCATCGCGCTGCTGTTGCGGCAGATGCCGCAAGAGCAATGCTCGCAGCAGCTGCTCCTCGCCAAAGCGATCGCTTTGCAGGAGCTGTCGCATTTGTGCGACCTGAAGCTGGCGATCAACCTGATCGAACCATTTGTGAACTTTACCTAAGACCTCGCGTTCTGCACGGTCCACAGGATTTTCAAGCTCTTTGCAATGCGGAACTTCAAGCTGGAATTCACGAATAAGGGCCGAGTAAAACGAATATAGACGCCGCGCACTACGCCATTCGGCGGCGATTTCGATCAGGGATGCAGTCGCGGTGCTCATCATTTAATGATCCAGTTATGCACTTCGGCAGTGAATCGCGCCGCCACCAACGTTTCAGAGGCGCTGATTTGTACCGCCGTTACTTCCGCCTCCGCGTCCAGAGAGCCGTCACGGTTAGTGAGCCGCACGCGATCGCCGAATTCCATTGGCACGCCGCAGCGAAAGATCACTTCACGTGCAGTCCCGTATTCCAAAACGGTACGCACGGGCTCGGACGAACTTCCACTCAGGTGTGAAACCTCCACAGGCATCTTCACTCTTGTGCCATCGGGGAAGAACTGCGCCAGTCGCTCCAAATCCGGTGGTTGCGCAGAGGTCCGATTGGCATTTTTTGCCAGTTCCTGTCTCAGCGAGTCTCGTGCAACCGTCATCGCGCAGCCTTTCCGTTCGAACACACAGAGTGCGACAGTTAAAGACGTGCAAAGCGGGTGCCAAATCGTAGCGACTTCTAACCTATTGA
>DATEMI010000119.1:0-2479 GCA_035275665.1 Terriglobales bacterium
CGTATCGGTGTCGAGGCTGGCGGGATTAGCGGCCTCCACCTGGACTTCTGACGTGAGCTTGCCGACCTCGAGGTTGATATCCTGCGAAGTAATGATGGAAGGCTGGACGGCCAGATGCTCAATCTGTTTGCGATCGAAACCGGAGGCAGTCACCTTGACGGTGTACGGCCCGGGCTGCACGGCGTCGGCGCGGTAGGCACCCTGCTCGTTGGTGATGACCGTGCGCGAGACCTGCGTAGCCTCATTCGTCAGCGTCACACTGGCGCCGGCGATCACCGCGCCGCTGGGGTCGCGGACGGTTCCGCTGATGGTGCCAAGGCTGGTTTGCGCCAATGCCGGCGAGCCGGCGAGCAAGGCAAACACGGGGAGCAGGAAAAGAATCAGCGAAGCGAAAGACAGGAATTTACTGTTGGACTTCATTCGGTCTCCAGAGGCGTACTGATCCCGCTGCCGATCAAATCAGCAGACGGCGCCTGTTGTTGAGTGTTGTTGGGGACAAAAGGTGCCGGTTTGCAACCATGCCCATCACGGAAGGAGTTCCGGTGTAGAGGTCAGGCATGGCAGACACACAGGCGGGAAAACCAATGCAGAAGAAAACATGGAAATGCCCAAGTGTAATGCACGCCGGATGCCATTCTGAGGAGCGACGTTAGCCGCAACGTGTATTAGCGACTCAGTAAACGCACCGTGCGTTTATCAAGCCGTAAAACGCTGGTTTCAAGGGGAGAATCTGCATCTTGTCCACTGCTGACCGACGGCTTATCGCCAGCCGGATTCCGCGGCAATGCAGCAAAAACCTATTAAATATCGTACTAAATCGGTTTGGGAATGCAGAAAATGGAATCATCTCCAAGCTGCGAACGACTCCCGCTGCGGCGATCCGCGGCAGCAGCAATGTTAACCAAGTAATACGTCGCCCGCCACGTGACGAACTGAAGTCGGACGAGTGTACCTGCAATGGCTGGATAGTTGACAGGGAGGCGGAGAGCCGCGATCAGATCCCCAGCTTCTTCACTTCCTCGTTGTAGTACTTGCGGTAGAGGATGTCCCACTCCTGGCTGCCTTCAGGGATGATGCGCCGCTGCGATTCGATCTTCTGCCGGGCAGCCTGATCGATGCGCATTTCTTCCAGCAGCAGGTGCTCGAGTGCCTTGCGCGCTTCCTGGCGGATGGTGTTGCGGTCCTCGAGAAAATCGCACTCCGGCGTTTCGGCCAAAGTATCGGCGACCACGTGGGCCAGCTTGTTCAGCTTGTCGCGCGAGATTCTCACAGCACCGCCTTGTATTTGCGCGCCAGCTCCGTCTTCACCTTCTTGAACATCTCCGAATAGCTTGCACCGGTCTTCCGCATCTCTTCCTGGTACGCGTCGAGGATCACGCGCACCTCCTCGTTGATGCGGTCCTCGAGCGACAGCTCTTCGAGCAGGCCGTTGTAAACGCGTTCCTGCACCGCGGGAACTTTTGCGGTTTGGATCATTTTGGCGTCGATGAGGTGCTTTACGGTGTGGCGCGCCAGATAACCAACGTACTCACGGGAAAAAATCATCGGAACTCATTCGGAATATAGCACATGGCACGGTGGTGACCGGGCGCTTCGGCTCGGCGAGTCACGACAGGAGTCACGCCTTGAGCCAATTCTCGATTCGCAATCCCGGCACACGGCCGAATTCCCGTACGTTGTCCGTGACCAATACACAACCGATTGAAACGGCATGTGCCGCGATCAACATGTCATTGGCGCCGATGACGTTTCCTGACTTCTCCATTTCGACACGCAGCCTGGCATAATGACGATCCGCATCCGGTTCAAGTGGCAGGATCTCGACGGAGCGCAGCATCTCCTCAACTTTTCGGGAAAGCCGTTCCGAGTTTTTCCGCGCAGCACCAAACCGAAGTTCGGCCGCCGCAACAATGCTGGTGCAGAGAGCCTCTCGCTCGTTCGCCGGCAGCCGGTCAATTTTGGCCGCCACGATTCCTTCCGGGTTTCGAATGGGGTCGGACAGGATATTCTTGTCGAGCAGATAGCGAGTCATCACAGATCCACGTCATCCGCAGGAAGATCCTCGACCTCAGGAAACTCTTCGGTTTCCCCCCTCCACGATTTGATCACGTCGAGAATGTCCCGCCGGCGAACAGGTTCCACGATCAGTCTTCCCGTCTTCGCGTCCCGGCGCAGCAGGGCTTCGTCTCCCGGAAGTTCAAATTCCCGGGGAATGCGCAGAGCCTGATTCCGGCCGTTGCGGAACAGATGGACGCGCCGTACTGACTGCGAAGGTTTCATCTCATCCAGCATAGCATATGTCGTGGCATATGCCTTGACCTATTTGCGTTTCCCCTCCCGAATTCGCCGGATCTCCTCCATCCGCTGCGCCAGCAGCTTCTCGCGGCCTTCCTGCGTCGGGTGATACCAGCGCCGCCCTCTCAGCGACTCCGGCAGGCACTCCATGTCGGCGACGCGGCCCTCCACATCGTGCGCGTAA
>DATEMI010000120.1:0-3406 GCA_035275665.1 Terriglobales bacterium
GTGCTGGTCGCTATGGGCCTCAATCAACTGCGCGGTGATGCGCACGCGATTCCCTTGGCGCATGACAGTGCCTTCGATCACGGCGTCGACACTGAGCTCTCGTCCAATCTGGGCAACAGGCTCGTGTCTGCCCTTGTATGGCATGATGGAATTCCGTGAAATGACGCGCACCGATTGAATCTTCGCCAGGCTGGTAATCAGTTCGTCGGTCATCCCCTCGGCAAAGTACTCCTGCTCCGGATCCTGCGAGAGATTCTCCAGCGGCAGCACCGCTAACGAACGAATGCGCCGAGGGACCGCTGTTGCTCCGTGCCTCGTCGCCCACCATGTCGAGGCTGCGGCGGCGAGCAACAGCAACGCTGCGAAGGCAAAAGCAAGTGCGCGTCTTTTATTCCTCTTACTGGTGGAGATCGGAATTGATTCACGAGCAATTTCTTGGCGAAGGTGCGTGGGCGCTGCCCCCGCTTCTTTTGACATCCCAATGAGTCGGGCCTCGATGACCAGGCGATAACCTAACTTTGGGATGGTTTCGATGTAGTGCTCGCCATCGGTGTCGAGCGCGCGGCGAATTGCGGAAACGTTCTGCGCAAGATTTACTTCTTCCACGAACGCATCTGGCCAGATGCGCTTCATCAGTTCATCTTTTTTGACTACATGTCCGCTGTGTTCCACCAGTGCGAGCAGCGTCTCAAACGCCTTCGGCGTGAGCGAGACTGTCTTGCCATCGCGCAGCAACAGCCGCTCATTAGGATCGATGCGAAAGTGACCAAACTCGTAAATCTGTTCGGCGGGCATGGAGTTAGTGCCCCTAAGAAAATCTCAAGAGTTTCCTAGCTGTTTCTCAAGACAGCAGGCAGCCACGCCAGCTAGGTTGTGTCGCATTCCGGGCGGCCGAGGGGACGGTTTGGCCGCGATTCTAAGCCCAAATGGCGTCCGCATGACATAAAAAATGTCGACGTTCGGGGTGTGTCTAAACAAGGAGTGAACGGATGCGAACTAAATCAGCTCTCGTGTTATTCGGACTGCTGCTGTGCGCGGTGAGCAGCTTCGGCCAATTCAACTTTGTCTCGATTGACGTTCCAGGTGCGCTAGCCACATGGTCGACCGGCATCAACCCGCGCGGCCAGATTGTGGGCGGCTACCTCGATCAGAATGGGCTTGAACACGGCTACGTTTACAGTGACGGCAAGTTTATGACGATTGACGTGCCAGGCACGCTTGCCGGATTGCCCGAGAACGCAATACTGGAAACCGAGGTTAACGGGATCAATCCCGAGGGCGAGATGGTCGGCGATTACTTTGCGCCGCCCAGCGCGCCTGGAGCTCCTGCTTGCGTGATTGCCTACTCACCGCCATGTGATCGCGGATTCCTATACAGGCACGGCGTTTTTGAGAACGTCCTGGCCTCGGGCCATCTAGGCTCGATCCCAAACGGCATCACTCCCGAAGGAGCGATTTACGGTTGCGTGCACGATCATGACCTCGGTCTTTCGATGTTCGGGTTTGGACGCAGTCCCTCAGGTGAGTTCAACATCCTCTCGTTCTCGCCATCCATGAGCAACGCCGCTACGCCGGGCGGAGACCCCGTCGTCGGACTCTACCGTCCACAAGGTGCTAGCCGTGTTCACGGCTTTGTCATTCGTGACGGCGCAGTAAACGACTATTTGTTCCCGGGCGGCCTCTCGACCCAGCTTTGGGGAATTAATCCCGAGGGAAGCTTCGTTGGCGTCTATCGCGATGTGCCAGGCCCCGCTGGTGTGCACGGTCTCATGCAGCCAGGCGACGGATCGGCACCAGTAGCCCTGAACTTTCCAGGAGCAATCAGCACCGAAGCCTTCGCTATCAACCCGAGCGGCACGATAGTGGGCCTGTACTCAGACCAGAACGGTACTCACGGATTCCTGGCGGCCCCAGACCACGGGAAGAATTAGTGCTTCAAAGGATGAGACGAAATGTAATCTTGTGCACAAGAAGCTGCTGAGCCGCTAAGCTCCTAAGCAGAAACACAAGCTGCGAAGCCACGGAGCTTCGAAGCTGAAGAACGACGGCAAAACACAAACAAGCTGCTGAGCGGCTGAGCTTCTAAGCTACTAGCCAACTGCGAAAAGCGACAGCGACACCTTCAGCTATTTTTCTTGTCCGCAATCGGGAATCGTCGTTCTAGACCCGACGATGAGACTGAAGCAGGTGGGATTTTCGGAGGCAGGTCAGCTTCAATCGCCGCTTGCGTCACTTGCGTGATCCTGTCCATCAAGTCTCTAAGACGAGACGAACGCTGTTGTGGATTGCTCATCGATAATTCCGCTCGGGAGAGTGCTGCACGATGACCTTCCAAGGCGTTTAGCCGCTCGTGACCCAAACAAACAATGAAGATTCGCAGGAAAGAATCACTGGCGGGGAAAAATTAAAAGGACTGTGACATTGGTTATGCTCCAGCCAGCAGCTCCTGCGAGGGAGTTGCTAACGTGGATACATGTACCGTCACAGTCCCTGATGCGATCACTGCTTTCGCAGTTCCAAACCCCGGCTGCACCTCGCAGTGTCCGCCGGTTTTTTCGGGTCTGGTCACCCTGTGGATCGCTCCACCGGGTTGATCACCCAGCCTACTTCGGTTCAGCAACTTGATAGTCACTTAACCTTTCAGCCGTCGACGGGAGCTAATCTAAAGATCACGACCATAAGTGTCAACGCTAATGATTGGTGCATGCCCAATTTCTGAGCTCTGGAAAACGCAGCAGGCAACGCGCTGATCGACGACAACTTATGCCAACGATTTTGATTACTTGCTTTTTTTTCACATTCTTTCCACAACCTCAAGTCGCAAAAACTTTGGGACGCGTCCAAACATTCACTTGACCTCTGAGCAGAGTTGCCGCATTTTGTGAGTAGCAGATGTCAGTTTTTGTTGCACATGTTGATGGCGGTTCCCATGGCAGTCCTGGACCCTCTGGGATTGGCGTCGTGCTCCAGGATTCGCAAGGCGAGAAGATCCGGATCTCGAAGTGGATTGGGCACCAGGACAACAATGTTGCCGAATACGTCGCCTTGCTCGAAGCTTTGCAGCACGCTCTGAAACTGAAAGCTAAGGTGCTGCGCGTTTTCTCCGACTCTCAGGTAGTAGTCCGTCAGATGACCGGCGAGTACGCGTGTCGCAGCCCACGGCTGTACTCCCTCCACTGGACTTGTCGCAAGCTGGCCCGCTCCTTTGATTTCGCGATCTTTCACATCAACCGCGAGTCGAACAGCGAGGCCAACCAACTCGCCCACCATGCCGTCCGATCCCGACTGCAAGAAATTTAGAAATTGAACCGACTAGCCTCCGCTCCACGGCTACACTCCCGAGCGCTTGGGTTCACCCAAGAACCACAGCTGGTGAGCAGCCGAGACTGCACGGTGCGCGAAAATG
>DATEMI010000121.1:0-2398 GCA_035275665.1 Terriglobales bacterium
TTGGCCTCTCGTCGCCTGCCATTGGAAGCAGTCCAAGAGCTTCGAGGGCATGGCGCGTCATTTCAAATGTCTGGCGCAGAGCGTCGTTGAAGCTTCCAAGTTTCCCGTTTTGGACTTGCCGGTCACGATGCTTATCGGTGCCCAAAACGAGCACCCGACCGATCAGGACGAGTACGCGCGGCGGATTTCTACCAAGGCTAATTTGGTCGTAGCAGAAAAAAGCGGGCATTGGATCCAGCTCGACGAGCCCGAGTTGGTGGTGCGTGCAATTCGGGGGCTGACGAAAACAGTGTCTTAGGAAAAGCCCTTTGATACTTCGAGTAACCAGAAAAATCGGCCAGTTGAAGGCTGTCATCCTGAAGCGCTTCTGTTGCGCGAAGGATCTCCCCTGATATTTCGGACTCAAATTGCAATTGGTAAGGCTCTTTCACGAAAACCCAGCTCCTGGGCCGAAGAGCCTCGCAACTGCATTTCATGGGAAAGATCACGGGAGATCCTTCGCCCAAAAGAGGGGCTCAGGATGACAATCGACTCAGTCGTTCTTAGCTTAGAATCGCCGCTTTTGCGCTTCGAGGAAGCTGTACGAAGTCTCGCGCAAGCGTCGCGAGAGCAGCACGGCGAGTGACTGATAGAACCGAGCTCCGACGTGCGGGAACATGCGGAAGATGCGATGCAACTCCGCGCAGTCGATCGCGTCGACTTCGATTTCGGTTTCAGCGATCACCGTAGCGCTGCATAGGCAGTTTTCAAGGAACGCGATCTCGCCGCAAATCTGCCCCGGCCCGATCTTGGTCAACAGAACCCCATTGGCCTCGATGCGCGCGCTTCCGCTGCGCAGCAGGAAGAGCGTTCCGCCGGGCGAATCCTGGTGAATGAGCACGTCCTTCGCGTTGAACTTCATCTGGCGAGCACCGGCCTTGATTAATACCCAGTCATTTGCGGTGACCAGATTCAGCGGATTCGGCGAAGATGTCTTTTCCTGCGCTGCGAGAGCCATGTGTGCAGAGTATCGGCCGCTCTCTGACCGGTCAATGTACGGTGGTAACCTCGAGATCACCAAAAGCCGTATCTCCCACGCCAATTTTGCCGAGGATTTTGCATTGAGTGTCTTGCACTCAACTTTTACATCCAGCTTCTTGACAATTCAGAATAGCCTTTCTACAATTAGCACTCGTAAGGCGTAAGTGCTAACAGCCGCTCACGCCCGCTATCCTGACAGCCTGCTTCCCCGGCTGTTGCTCACGGATAGCCATCAAAAGATTGCTCGTATTATCAACAGCTTGGAAACACAACTTCAAATTTTAGACAACTCACAAGGAGTCGATTAAGACATGGCAAAGCTAACTCCATTGCATGACCGCATTCTGGTTCGCCGCGTTGAAGAGGGCGAAACCGTTCGTGGCGGCATCATCATTCCCGACACTGCGAAGGAAAAGCCGCAGGAGGGTGAAGTGATCGCCGTTGGGGCAGGCAAGAAGAACGACAAGGGCGAAAGACAGCCCGTGGACGTGAAAGAAGGCGACCGCATTCTCTTCGGTAAGTACGCAGGTAACGAAATCAAGATCGACGGCGAGGAGCTGCTCATCATCCGCGAGGAAGAAGTTCTCGGGATCCTCTCCGGCGCAGCGAAGTCGGTAAGAAAAGCAAGTTAACAGAAGCTCCTAAGCTGCTTAGCTGCTGAGCTTCTAAGCCAACAGCCAAAAGCAGTGATGGAACTTCGGTTTTGAGAGCTTAGGAGCTGAGAAGCTCCGCTAGACGTTTCGCCGGCACGATGCCGGCTGCAAAAAGATCGGCCGCAGTAAGCGGTCAAGGAGATAGAGAAATGGCAAAGCAGATCGTACACGGCGAGGAGTCGCGTCAGGCGATTCTTCGTGGCGTCAACGTACTCGCTGACGCAGTAAAGGTGACGCTCGGTCCGAAGGGCCGCAACGTCGTTATTGAGAAGAAGTTTGGTTCGCCGACCATCACCAAGGACGGCGTGACCGTAGCAAAAGAAATCGAGCTGAAGGATGCGCTCGAGAACATGGGCGCGCAAATGGTGCGCGAGGTCGCTTCGAAGACCTCCGACGTTGCCGGTGACGGCACCACCACCGCGACCGTGCTGGCACAGTCGATCTTTCGCGAAGGCGTCAAGACCGTCGCTGCCGGAGCGAATCCGATGGCTCTGAAGCGCGGCATCGAGAAGGCTGTCCAGGCCGTTGTCGGTACCGTCGATGAGGAAGGAAACCGCAAGGGCGGCGCTCTCAGCGGATTTTCCAAACCCGTTTCGGGAGAGATGATCGCGCAGGTCGGCACCATCTCCGCCAACAACGACGAGACCATCGGCAAGATTATCGCCGAGGCCATGAAGAAGGTCGGCAAAGATGGCGTGATCACGGTTGAAGAGTCGAAGACCATG
>DATEMI010000122.1:0-9792 GCA_035275665.1 Terriglobales bacterium
GCGGTCAATCGGCCGAGGTAACGGCCGAGCTTCACTAATGCGAATCCTGGCGCCTTGGCAACCACTACGCCATGAACGTAGCTGCCGGCCTCGATCGGCTGGTCCCAGTCTGGATTCGTGTAGGTCGAGACTGTCTGTCCTAAATCGAACACGCTGCCGTGCCCGGTCTTCCAGCCGTGGCGGTGCTCGTACGCCGCGAGTCCGTCCAGCACCGCGCGATTTGCCGCCTTTTGATAATCGAGGTCGAGCGATGTGTACACGCGCAAGCCGCCCTCGTGCACCTCTTCCGTGCCGTATTTGGCCTCCAGATACCGCCGGACCTCCTCGACAAAGTTCGGCGCGATCGTGCCCGGAGCATTTTGAATATGCAGACGAACTGGAGCAGCCTTTGCTTTCGCCGCCTCGGCGGCTGTGATCTTGCCATCTTCCAGGAGCGAGTTAATTACGATGTTTCGCCGATGGAGTGCCCGCTCCGGATTGCGCAGCGGAGAATAGATGTTCGGCCCTTTGGGAATGCCGGCGAGCAACGCCGCTTCTTCCAGCGACAGATCTTTTGCGTGCTTCCCGAAATAGAACTCGGCGCCTGCCTCAAAGCCGTAGACGCCATGTCCCAGGAATATCTGGTTGGCGTACATCGTAAAGATCTGCTGCTTTGTGAAGCGGCGCTCGATTTGGACCGCCAACATCGCTTCCTGAATCTTGCGACCAAGGTTCTTGTCTGCCGAGAGAAAGAGATTGCGCGAGAGCTGCATTGTAAGCGTCGACGCTCCCTGCACCCGTCCGCCCGAGCGGAAGTCGCGGTATGCTGCGCCGAGCACGCGCCACAGGTCCACGCCCCAGTGGCGCTCGAAATCTTTGTCTTCAATCGAGATTACGGCGTCGCGTAAAACCTTGGGGATCTCGTTGTAGGTGACGATCACGCGCCGCTGCAGCGCAAATGAGCCAATCTCGCGGCCCTTGTCGTCGTAAAGTACCGTTGTGGCACTCGGATGATAGCGCTCGAGCTGATCGATCTGAGGAAGATCGGTCGTATAGACGAGAAACAAACCCGCGAAGGTCCCGACCATGGCGGCAATGGCAGCCAGGAACCAGAAGCCAATCCCGCCAGACTTAACCACCGTCGTGATGGCAGAGTCCTGGCTGGTCGCGAGATTGATTTCAATCTTCATCCGCTGCACTGATTCAAAGTTGCTGAGCCGTTCTGCTTATTATCGCCGGATAGCGCGGGCAAACGCAGTACAAAAATGGGCCGCAAAAGAAATGCGCCGGATCGTCTCCGGCGCATTTTACTTGTCGGACTCAGGAATTAGCTTCGCGTCTTGAGCAACTCAACGGCTTTCCGAAGCTGGTCATCATCTTTGGGCTGCTTCGGTTTCTCCTGTGCCGCTGGCGTCACGTCTTCGTCGTCGATCGAAAGATCGTCGAGGCTGCTCGCGACCAGAACATTTGGAGTAATGCCGGCATGCTGCGGATCGGGATCTTCGATCACCTTGCCGCTCGGCGTGTAGTACTTGGCGACTGAGAGGATCAGTGCTGAGCCATCCGGAATGTCGATCACCTTCTGCACCGAACCGCTGCCGAAGGTCTTATCTCCGACTACATCGCCGCGGTTGTTATCAAGAATTGCGCCGGCAACAACCTCCCCGGGACCCGCAGTTCCGCGATTTACGAGAACTACTAGCGGCAGGGTCGTAACTGCCTTCTGTGGATCAGCCGTGAAGGTCTGCTTCGGATATTTCTGTCCTTGCAGATAAGTGATCACGCCATGATTGAGAAACAAATTCGCAACCGCCACTGCCTCGTTCACATCGCCGTCAGAAACATTGCGCAGGTCGAGGATCAGCTTCTTCGCGCCCTTCTTCTGCTCGTCGCGAATCTTCGCCGCGATCTCCTGTGCCTTGCCCTTGGTCAACGTGACTGGCGTGATATCCGCAATTCCGTCTTCCATGGTTTTGTCGGTGGTAGCGGGAATTGCCACATTGTCGCGCGTCACCGTAATCTTCTGCGGCTCAGCCTTGCCTGGACGGACGATGGCGAAGTTGATGTTCGATCCCTGCTTGCCCGAGACCTCTTCCTCGATGGTCGCGAGCGACATCTCGTGCGTGCTCTTGGTCTCGATCGCTTCGATGATGTCGCCTGGCTGCACTCCTGCCTTGTCCGCAGGGCCACCGGGGATTACCGAAACCACGTCGGCGTAGCCGAAGCGCTTCGAGATGGTCGCGCCGATGTTCGCGCGCCCTTCATTCTGGTGCGTCTTATAGAACTTGTATTCGTCGGGATTCAGATAACTGGAATCGGCATCGAGCGACTCAAGCAATCCATGCAGTGCGCCGCTGGTAACAGCGGAAAAGTTCGGCTCTTCCACGTACTCAGTGCGAATGCGGGAAAGAACTTCGCTGTAAACGCCCAGCTGGCGGTAAGCTCCGTCGTTGCTGGAGGCATGAACACCAAGTCCACCGAGCACGACGACAAGAACAATGAAGAACGAGAGAGAAAGGACACCAATCTTGAGCTGCTTCGACATTTAACCTTCTTGCAAGCCGAACTTCAGCGGCTCGCACTGTTCATTATAGCTTTGGATGCTCCCGGATTTGAGCAGGTCTCTTCGGCTTTTTTGCTGCTGTACCCCGACCACTGCGAGTGTCCCAACGCTCAAAGGCTCAGCCCAGGTGCCTCGCGCAAGTTGTTGAATGCAGGCGGCTTAACACTTCAACGCGCTTAGCTTGCATCACATTCGCCTGTCCACTTCTTCCACTGCACTCCATCCTGTCCACCCGTCACGTTCTCCGGCCTTCCACTGCCGATTCCCGCCAACAGCCCCAAAGCGCTCGGCATCTTTCCTAGGAACACATAAGGGCAATTATGAAAGAAACCAGACCTTCACAATGGAAGTTCGGCGGACTCACGCCACTAAGCCTGGGCAAGCAGGTGGGAAAGAGCGTCTCGGAAGACGATCTCTCCGGACAATCAGCAGAGCTGGCCTATTACTTCTTCCTCGCGCTGTTTCCGCTGCTGATCTTCCTTATCTCCGTTCTTGGCTACTTCGCCGCAACTGGGACGCAGATTCGCACTGACCTTATGGCAAACCTCGCCCGGGCGGTGCCGTCGTCTGCCAGCGAATTGGTTCAGAAAACGTTGAACGAAGTAATCAAAGCTCGTGGAAGCGGAAAAGTAATCATTGGCGCGCTGGCTGCACTATGGTCGGCATCGAGCGGTATGAGCGCGATCATCGACGCGCTCAACCGCGCTTATCACGTGAAGGAAACGCGTTCCTACGTGCGCCAGAAGCTGACGTCGATCGTGTTGACCATCGCTTCATCTGCGCTGGTTATCTTCGCCATCGTGCTCGTGACCTATGGCGGCAAACTGGCAGACGTAGTTGCCGCTCACGTGGGAATCGGCGTAGCGCTGGTTTATCTCTGGAAGATCGTGCAATGGCCGGTCTTGCTTGGAGCCATGCTGCTCGCCTTCGCCCTTGTCTACTACTTCGGGCCAAATTTGGAAAAGCCACACTGGACCTGGATCTCCCCGGGAGCAGCGGCAGGTCTGGTCATCTGGTTGGCAGCGTCATTTGCGGTGCGCGTCTACCTGCACTTCTTCAACTCCTACAGCAACACGTATGGTTCACTGGCGGGAGTCGCGATCTTGATGCTGTGGCTGTACGTCTCCGGATTCGCCCTGCTGCTGGGCGGAGAGGTGAACTCGGCCATCGCACACGCGGAGATCGAAAAAGCCAAACAGGAAGAGCGAGACAAACAGCGAGCCCAGGAGTTTCAGAAAGATTTACAGGCTGCCTAGATAATAGCCTGCAATCACCAAGCTCGCGCGGCGCGGTTTTGCTCGAAAGCAGCGATTTCGTCTTCGTGCTTGAGGGTGAGGCCAACTTCGTCGAGTCCTTCGAGCAGACATGTGCGGCGGAAATCGTCGATGTCGAAGTTGGTTGAGAATCCCTGATCATCCTTGACGATTTTGTCCATCAGCGAGACATGAAGCTTGTATCCCGGCGTGCGCTTTGCGCGCCGCAACAGCTCTTCGACCTGAGCCTCCAACAACTTAACGAGAAGAATGCCGTTGTTCCCGGCATTGGTATGGAAAATATCGGCAAATGTCGGCGCGATCACCACACGAAAACCGTAGTCGAGCAGAGACCAGGCCGCGTGCTCGCGCGAAGAACCGCAGCCGAAATTCTTCTCCGCGACCAGAATTGACGCGCCCGCGTATTCCGGACGGTTCAAGAGAAAACCAGGCTGAGGCTTGCCTTCGGGCGTGTAGCGCCAGTCGTAGAAGAGGAACTCGCCGTAACCGGTACGCTCGATGCGTTTGAGGAATTGTTTGGGAATAATCTGATCGGTATCGACATTGCTGCGATCGAGCGGAGCGACGACTCCGGTGTGTTCCCGAAATGGTCTCATGCCGACTGCGCCTCCTTGAACTGCCACTTGCGGACGTCGGTGAAGTGGCCGGTGATCGCCGCTGCGGCTGCCATCTGCGGGCTGACCAGATGCGTGCGGCCTCCACGCCCCTGCCGCCCTTCGAAGTTGCGATTACTGGTAGAAGCGCAGCGCTCGCCCGGCTTGAGGATGTCAGGATTCATACCTAGACACATCGAGCATCCTGACTCGCGCCACTCGAATCCGGCAGCCCGGAAGATGCGGTCGAGTCCTTCGGCTTCGGCAGCGCGCTTGACCTGCTGCGATCCCGGAACCACCATTGCATGCACTCGCGGATGTACTCGGTATCCTCGCGCATACTCCGCCGCGATGCGCAGGTCTTCGATGCGGGCATTGGTGCATGATCCGATGAAGACTCGATCGACGGCGATATCCTGCATTGCCGTGCCTGGCTTCAAATCCATGTATTCCAATGCGCGTGCCGTGGCAGCGCGATCCGCGTCGGATTGCGCGGAGTTAGGATCGGGAACTCGCCCTGTGATTGGAGCAACCATTCCCGGATTGGTACCCCAGGTAACGTACGGCTCGAGGCTCGCAGCCTCGATTGTGACCGTTCGATCAAACTGCGCGCCGCTATCTGTGAGCAGCGTTTGCCAATGCTCGACAGCGTTGTCGAAGTTCTTTGGAGCGCAGCGGCGTCCGCGAACGTAGTTGAATGTAGTCTCGTCCGGCGCGATCATGCCGGCGCGCGCTCCAGCTTCAATGCTCATGTTGCAGATGGTCATGCGGCCTTCCATCGAGAGAGCGCGAATCGCCGAGCCGCCATACTCGATCACGTAGCCTGTCGCGCCGTCGGAGCCAATGCGTCCGATAATGCCGAGAACGATATCTTTTGCAGTAGCGCCCAGCGGCAGCTCGCCATCCACAACGATCTGCATCGTGTTTGGCTTCTTCTGCCAGAGACATTGCGTCGCCATGACGTGTTCGACTTCTGAGGTCCCAATTCCGAACGCCAGCGCGCCGAATGCGCCGTGGGTGCTGGTGTGGCTGTCGCCGCAGACGATCGTCATACCCGGCTGCGTGAGGCCCAATTCGGGACCGATCACGTGGACAATTCCCTGCTCTGCCGCGTCGATATCGAAGAAACGAACCCCGAAGTCGCGGCAATTGCGCCGGAGCGTTTCAATCTGCTGCGCGGCAATCGGATCGGCGATTACGCTGCGATTGGTGGTCGTAGGCACATTGTGATCGACGGTCGCGACGGTGAGATCGGGACGACGGAGATGAAGACCACTCAGTCGCAGCCCTGCGAACGCCTGCGGCGATGTGACTTCGTGCACTAAATGCAAATCGATATAGAGCAGAGCGCGTCCGTCAGCGTTCTGGCGTACGACATGCTGCTCCCAAAGCTTCTCGAATAATGTCTTGGGCATGATCGATGAACTTATACCGCGTGATACGCCTGACGGCGAATCACCGCACCAGCGAGCGCCTCTTCTACGAGGCCTCCCATTTCGGTCGTCGAGACCTGCTGCTCGGTCGGCGCGCGATGGATGTCGGCAGTGCGATATCCCTGTTCCAGAACGGAACGAATCGCCAGCTCAACCTCTTCTGCCTCGCGATGCATTGCAAAGGTATGCCGCAACATCATCGCGACCGAGGCAATCGCGCCGAGCGGATTTGCAGTATTTTTTCCTGCGATGTCCGGAGCCGAGCCATGAACCGGCTCGTATAGATTTACCGCACCTCCTACGCTCGCTGAAGGCAGCATTCCGAGCGAGCCGGTGATCGCGGCAGCTTCGTCGGAGAGAATGTCGCCGAAAAGATTTTCCGTAAGCACTACATCGAAACGTCGCGGATTCGAGACCAAGTGCATGGCGAATGCATCGACGTAAACGTGCTCCAGCGAGACTTCCGGATAAGACTCCGCCACTCGATTCACAACGCTTCGCCAGAGCTGTGAAGTCTCGAGCACGTTCGCCTTATCGACCGATGTCAGCTTGAAGCATCTCTGCTTTGCCAGTTCGAAAGCAACACGCGCAACCCGCTCAATCTCAGCCTCGCTGTAGCGCATGGTATTCCACGCCGAGCGTGCTCCAGAGGCATCGCAACCTCGTGGCTCACCAAAGTAGAGCCCGCCAAGAAGCTCGCGGACAAAGAGAACGTTGGCTCCGGCGACAATCGTTGGACGAAGAGGAGAACACTCGGTCAGAGCGTTGTATGCGATCGCCGGACGCAAATTCGCAAACCCGCCAAGCCCGATGCGCAACTGCAGCAATCCAGCTTCAGGACGACGGTCTTGTGAAAGCTTGTCCCATTTCGAACCGCCTACGGCGCCAAGCAGCACGGCGTCGCTGTCGAGAGATTCGTCGAGTGTCGTTTTGGGAAGCGGAAAACCGGTGGCGTCGATCGCCGCGCCACCGATCGGATACTCCTGCGTCTGCAGCTCGAAGCCACCGATATCCGCAAGCGTGCGCAGCACCTTGACGGCTACCTGCATGACTTCAGGACCGATTCCATCTCCCGGCAAAACTGCGACTTTCAATCTCATTCGTCCCTTGTTCCTCTCTTACACCGCCTGAGCTGCCCGACCTGCAGGCACGTTAGCTCGCATGGACCTGCGATCGGCCGGTAAGAGCGCGAGCAGGTCCTGGTCGTACACATTCTTCTTACGGTCTGCCAACTCGATAAAACGAACGTACGTCTCCTGCAATTCGGCTGAGCTGAGCTCGTATCCCAGTTCGGAATAGCGCGCCTTCAGGGCGTGTCTTCCGGAGTGTTTGCCCAGCACCAGCTTCGTTCCCGGGGCACCGACGGATTCTGGCGTCATGATCTCGTAACACAGCGGATTCGAGAGCACGCCATGCTGATGAATACCGGCTGCGTGCGCGAAGGCATTTGCCCCCACAATAGGTTTGTTCGGCTGGGGTCCAAAGCTGATCGTGCGCGCGAGTTGCTGACTTGCGGCATAAAGCAGCTTGGTATCGATCGCGGTCTCATACGGCATACGGTCGGAGCGCACGCGCATCGCCATCACGACCTCTTCGAGCGCCGCATTTCCTGCGCGCTCGCCGATGCCGTTGATCGTACATTCCACCTGACGGGCGCCGGCATCGATTCCCGCAATGGTATTCGCCACCGCGAGACCCAAATCGTCATGGCAGTGCACGGAGAGTACGGCTTTATCCATATTGCTGACTTTGGTTCGGAGACTCACGATCAGCGCCCCATACTCTGCCGGAAGCGTGTAGCCGACCGTATCGGGAATGTTGATAGTTGTAGCTCCAGCTTCGATTGCCCTTTCGATCACTTCGCAGAGAAAATCAAATTCCGAACGCGTAGCGTCTTCGGGCGAAAACTCAACTTCATCAGTCATTGTCTTAGCCAAAGAGACACCTTCCCGTGCCTGCCTGAGGCACTCTTCACGCGAGATCTTTAGCTTGTACTCAAGATGAATATCGGAAGTCGCAAGGAACAGATGGATGCGGCTACGTTCCGCATCGCGCAGAGCTTCGCCGGCCCGTTCCACGTCTTCTTTCTTGCAGCGCGCTAGTGCCGCAATCGTAGGCCGGCGAATCTCCCTCGCGATGAGTTGCACCGCGGAGAAGTCGCCGTCAGAGGCGATCGGGAATCCCGCTTCGAGTATGTCCACACCGAGAGCATCGAGGGTCTGCGCCAAACGCAATTTCTCGGGAATGTTCATGCTGCATCCAGGAGACTGCTCGCCATCGCGCAAGGTGGTATCGAAGATTGTGATTCGTTCCATAGGCTTCCCTCAGGTCAGGTTTCGTACAGCCAACCCACTTTTTTACGACTCGGACAATTATAATCCAAGCTTATAATTTTTATGGAATCATAATGCTGAATGGTAGTATTTGAGGAGCTTATAGGAGCATAAACGGCTACAGCTACCAGCTTCCGGCAACAGCACGGGAGGTGAGAACCGCATAAGCATAACTGACAGGGTGGTGAAGTGCATCCGCACGGGGTAAGACGTAAGCCGGAAGCGGGTGGGCGGAAGCCGGTAACCTCTTTCCCATGGATCTCTTTCAACTTCAAACCTTCATTGCCGTCGTCCAGGAAGGCAGCTTTTCGCGCGCGGCGCAGAAGCTGAACCGTAGCCAGCCGGCGATCAGCCAGACCATTCGCAAGCTCGAAGAGGAGCTCGGGGAGGCGCTGCTTGATCGCTCTTCCCGAGATGGCACACTCACCGACGCCGGCCAGGTCGTCTACGAATACGCGCAGAAGCTTGTGAATCTACGCATGGAGGCGCAAGGTGCGCTCACTGAACTGCGCGAACTTAATCGCGGGAAGCTGAGCATTGCTGCCAACGAATTCACCTGCCTCTATCTACTGCCCGTCCTTGATGAATTTCGGAGACTCTACCCGACCATCAAGATCACGGTGCAAAGATCGCTCGCTAGCCGGATTCCAGATGAGTTGCTGAATCACAACGCGGAATTAGGAGTGGTCTCATTCAGGCCCAATTCACCGGATTTGCAATCGATCTCCGTGTATTCCGACCAACTTACGTTTATCGTCCACCGCAAGCATCCGCTCGCAGGCCAAGGGAGAGTAAAAATACAGCAGCTGGGCGCCGAGGTTTTCATCGCGCATAACGTCCAATCTCCTTATCGCCTCAAGGTAATTGACGCGTTCCGCAAATCGAAGACGCCGCTCAACATGAACGTGGAGCTGCCGACGATCGAATCGATCAAGAAATTTGTCGCGATGGGAAATGGAGTTGCGCTGCTCCCGCGTATTGCAGTCCAGGAAGATCTGGGAACGAAACTGGTCAATGTTCCCGTCCCGGAATTGCAATTCGAGCGCAAATTGCGGATCGTCTATCGCAAGCGTTCCCAGCTTTCGCACGCCGCCAACGCCTTCCTCAGAGTCGCACAGGCTTTCGCCCAATCCCGTGAGGACTATATGTACGCAGTCGAGAGGTAAGGTCGATTGCTGCTGCAATCGTATGAGCCACCTTTACCTAAACTTCTTCTCTTCTTTCCTATTTCCAAACACGAACGGCAGCCATTCCTTACAGAGCTCTTGACCAGCCTTTTGTTTATTTTCCCTTTGCACGTGCGTGCATTTAAAGTGAACCGAGCAATGGCCAATACTGAGTTAATCCGTTCCTTGCCGAAAGCTGAGCTTCATCTGCACCTTGAGGGCACCGTTGAGCCAGAGACCCTCGTCGAGTTGAGCCGCCGTCATGATGGCGCTCCTTTGACGATGGAACAAGCACGTCACTTATACGAATACGCTGACTTCCGAGGATTCATGATGGCTTTCAAGGCCGTCACCCAACACCTGCTGACTGCGGAAGATTTCGAGCTGATCACCTACAACATGGTCCAGCAGCTCAAGGCCCAGGGCGTCGTACATGCCGAGGTGTACATCT
>DATEMI010000123.1:0-3900 GCA_035275665.1 Terriglobales bacterium
ACCTTGAGGACTCGGCACCTTGAAAAATCGGAAGAAATTCGCAGCAGTGAGGTCTCCGATTTCTTCTGCAGCCTTCCCGCGCAGCTCTGCGATCTTCGCCGCCGTGTGGGCCACAAAAGCTGGTTCGTTGCGTTTTCCGCGATACGGAATGGGAGCCAGAAAAGGCGAGTCTGTCTCAATGAAGATGCGGTCCAGCGGAACGGAAGCGGCGGCTGCTTGTATATTGTCCGCTTTCGGGAACGTCACGTTTCCGGCAAACGAGATCATGAAGCCCATGTCCAGGGCTGCGACTGCATGCCTCTGCTCGCCGGTGAAGCAGTGCAGCACTCCTCCGAGTCCGCTGGAGCTCCAGTGTTCGCGGATGAGCTTCAGTGTGTCATCCCAGGCATTTTCCGAATTCGCCGACGGACGGCAATGGATGATCATCGGTAGCTTAGCGGCGCGAGCGATTTCCATCTGACGAATGAAGACCTGCTGCTGCACGTCTCGCGGCGAGTGGTCGTAGAAATAATCAAGGCCAATCTCACCAAAACCGATTACGCGTCGATGGCGAGCTAACGATTCCAGCTCCTGATAATCCGACTCGCTGGCCAGTTTGGCCTCGTGCGGATGAATGCCGATGGAAGCGTAGATCCAGTCGTGCTGCTCGGCGATGCGAATGGCGCAATCGAGCGTGCCCGGACCAGTACCGCTGCCGATCGCGAGAATCGCGGCGAGCCCTGCTGCTCGCGCTCGTTCGAGGATTTCCGCGCGATCTGCGCCAAAGCGAGGACCTTCGAGATGCGCGTGCGAATCGACCAGCATTACTTAAGCCGCGCGCCGACAGGGACGTCTTCGAGAAAGCTCGCGAGGATAGGTTGTCCCTTGTCGCCAACAGAAGCGGCCACAATCATGCCATTGGATTCGATGCCGCGCAGCTTGCGTGGCTGAAGGTTCGCAACGATCACCACTTTCATTCCAATCACTTTTTCAGGCGCGTACTTCTCGGCGATGCCGGCGACGATTGTGCGCACTTCACTGCCAATATCGACTTCGAGCTTTAAGAGCTTGTCAGCACCTTTGACTTTTTCGGCGCTCTTCACCTCACCCACGCGCAGTTCCACTTTGGCAAAGTCATCGATCGTGATTCGGCCATCCGTCGAACTGCTCGGAGCTCCACCGGGTCCGCCAGCTTCAGTTGCGCGTTGCGCGATTGTGGAACTCGCGCCTGCAGGTGTTCCAGTCCCAGCAACTGGAGCCGCTGCGGCTTGGGTTGCCGGTTGACCGGCTTTTGCGCCAGCTCCAGCAGGTTGCGACAGAGTTGCACTGCTAGAGCGGGCTTGCTCCGTTTCCTGCATGCGCTGCACGGCATTTTTTTCCGCGCGTGGAAATACCGCTTCGATTTTTCCCAATTTGGTTCCTAACTTGAGTTGTCCCCACTTCAAATCACTGAGTCGACAACTAGCGATATCCCCTAATCCGAGCTGTGCCCAGATGCGCGCTGTAGCCGTCGGGAGAACAGGATGCAGCAGCGCCGTAATGATTCGCAGAGCTTCCGCACTGGTGTACAGCACTGTAGCGAGACGCGCCAAGCTGGCTTCGCCCTTCTGCTCGCCGAGCTGCCATGGCTCGTTCTCCACGATGTATTTGTTGACCGCGCTTACCAGCGACCACACGCTTTCCAGCGCACGTGAAAACTGGAATCCGGCATATAACTCGTTTGTGTTCTGGATGACTTCTCCGGCAAGGTGCGCGATCGAATCGTCGCTCGCGCTGCGCGATGCCTTGGCCGAGGGATACGGAATCTGCTCGCGGAAGTAGCGCGCGATCATCGAGAGCGTTCTGCTCGAAAGATTGCCCAGATCGTTCGCCAGATCGGAGTTGTACCGCTGCACTAGAGCGTCAAAGGAGAAACTGCCGTCCTGGCCAAAGACAACTTCCCGAAGCAGGAAATAGCGGAGAGCGTCGTTGCCGAGAACGTCCACTACGGTTTCGGCGCGCACGATGTTGCCGCGCGACTTCGACATCTTGTCCTGCTCGAAGAGCAGCCAGCCATGGACGACGATCTTTTTCGGCAATGGCAAGCCTGCCGCCATGAGAAAGGCCGGCCAATAGACCGCGTGAAAACGCACGATCTCTTTGCCGACCATATGAACGTCGGCAGGCCAGTAGCGCTCGAACTTCTTCTTTGCTTTCGCATTATCCGCGCCGTAGCCGATTGCCGTGATGTAGTTTGCGTCGGCATCGAACCAGACGTAAAGAACGTGCTTTGGATCGTCAGGCACCGGAATGCCCCACCGCACGGTGGTACGACTGATGCTCAGATCCTTGAGTCCGCCGCGCACAAATGCAATAACTTCGTTACGCCGCGTTTCCGGCCAGATGAAGTCCGGATTTTCTTCGTACAACTTCAGCAGCTTGTCCTGAAACTCAGACAGCTTAAAGTAGTAGTTCTCTTCGCTAATAGTTTCAGTCGGTCTTCCGCAATCGGGACATGGCGCTCCCGGCGGAGCATCGACGTACAGCTCATCGAAGACGCAATACTGTCCGGTGTATGAGCCTTTGTAGATGTAACCGTTATCGCGAATCACGCGAAAAAACTGCTGGACGCCTTCTTCGTGCTCTTTGTCAGTGGTGCGAATGAAGCCGTCGTAGCTGATGCCCATCCGATCCCAAAGCGCGCGATACTCGCCCGCGACAACGTCCGTCCATTGCTTGGGACTCTTGCCTGCCGCGGCGGCAGAGCGTTCGATTTTCTGGCCGTGCTCGTCAGTTCCGGTAAGAAAATAAGTATCGTCACCGAGCATGCGCTGGCGACGCGCGATTA
The DNA here is from genome assembly GCA_035275665.1 of Terriglobales bacterium. Taxonomy (GTDB): domain Bacteria; phylum Acidobacteriota; class Terriglobia; order Terriglobales; family Acidobacteriaceae; genus Gp1-AA112. Next base: position 2,807 of record DATEMI010000123.1, read on the forward strand.
CGTCGCAGACGATGGTCGTGTACGCGTGTCCGACGTGCGGGCGGGCGTTGACGTAGTAAATCGGGGTTGTGATGTAGAACTTTGCGCCTGTTTCCATGCTGTTTGGCACAGCCGAGGGCTGTGCATCCGAGAGTCTCCGGCGCTAGCTTGGTGCTATGGACGCGATGAAGACGACAATTCTTCATCATAGGGGCTGAGTCAGGCAGCGTCAACGCAACCGGATTGCCGCAACCGGCTGTTTATAATCGAACTTTTATCGCCAGCATCCCCGCGCTCTGAGGCCTCTTGTATCTTCACTTCCAACAACTACTCAGCGAACGTGTACGCGCGATCCTGCGCCAGAAGTACGACCTCGATCTCTCGAATATTGTCATCGAGCAGCCGCCTAAGATTGCGCTCGGCGAGTACGCACTTCCGCTTGCGTTTGAATTGGCAAAGCGTCTGCGGAAGCCTCCGCGTAAAGCCGCAGAGGAGTTGATTTCGGAGTTCGGTTCAATGCCGGGCTTTGCGAAATTCGAGATCGCCGGGGCGGGATACATTAACGCTCGGCTCGATCGTGGCGCCTTCGTTCGGCAGATGCTTGCGCGCGCGGCGGAAGCTCAGAAGAAAGACAAAGTTCTGGTCGAGCACACCAGCATCAATCCCAACAAAGCCGCGCACATCGGCCACTTGCGCAACGCGATTCTCGGCGATACCTTCGTCCGCCTTCTGCGCCAAGCAGGGCACCCGGTCGATGTACAAAATTACATCGACAACACCGGCGTGCAAGTCGCAGACGTCGTCGTCGGCTTTGAGCAGCTTGAGCGTAAGTCATACGAGGACGTGCAGGCCCTGATTAAGCGGCCTCAGTTCGACTACTACTGTTGGGACCTGTATGCGCGCGTGTCGCAATGGTACGACGAAGATCCGGCTCACAAGCAGTTCCGTCTCGACGCGCTGCACAAGCTCGAAGAAGGAAACAATCCCACTGCTGGTCTAGCCGATCTGATGGCGACGGCGATTCTGAAGCGGCATCTCGAGACCATGCAGCGTCTCGAGATCACGTACGACTTCCTTCCCCGTGAAAGCGAAATCCTCCATCTTCACTTCTGGGA
>DATEMI010000124.1:0-4709 GCA_035275665.1 Terriglobales bacterium
GAAGAAAATGGTAAAGGGCGGCGCAAGAAGGTAGGCACGCAGGTCATACGAGGCTTGGGAAAACGTCGATCCCCAGCAACAGGAAACTCTCCGCAGCCGCCCTTCGCTTGGACCGAGAGTTGAAGCGTCCGGCGTTTATGGCGTGCTTGGCCATTGCCGGCGGTGACAATCATAATAATACCGTTCCCCCCGGCCTCCTGACGCGATCGTAACGGCGTGTTTTGTTGATGGCCCCGTTCGCACACTTCAACGGCTGCAGATCAAATAAGCTCCAAAAAGCCCCCACGCTCCCGCCCGAAGGCGGTTCTGGGCGCGGATTCTGGCCGATTTTCCGCTGAAAATTCGACCCCGGCCCGAAAACCATGCGTTTGGCGACAGAAACTAGCTACTTTCCGGCGCAAAAATCGTAGTTTCGGCGCAAGGTAGAGCTATAGCACAATAGAAGAGCCCCGCTGGGATGATCAGCGGGGTGTTTTTGACGTTAATCGATGATGAAGCGACGGCGCTTTAGTTTGCGGAGTGTTTGCTCTGTGCTGTCAGTTTGTCCGCGGCACTTCGCTTAGCGAGCGTGCCGCCAATATTGATGAGATTGTCTGCAATCACGCCGAACCCGACCCAGCGCTTCATGCCTTCGTCACCTTTGTACCGGCAGCGATTGAGGCCATGTCGGCGCTTGCTGACGCTGATGCGTCCCTCGCATCCGGTTCGCCATCTCTGACCGTTGCGGAACCAACGCTTCTTCTGCTCGCGTTTGCGCTCAGCGCTTTTGGTGGAGCGATTGGGGACGCAGACGCGCTTCACGCCCCTTGCTTTCGCAACTTTCTCATTTTGGTTGGAATAGAAGGCGGCGTCGGCTGCTACCAGATGCGGTGTGCGTCCTAACGTGGCTTGGTGGAGTTCGATGGCCGGAACCAGCAGATCGGCGTCGTTGGGTCGCTGGTCGTAGACTTCGTAATCGATCACAATCTGGTTTTCAGCCTCCTGAAGCTTAACCATTTTGCCGAACTCGTTGGGCTTGGCCGCCTTGCCCTTTCGAATAATTTCTGTCGACGGCTCGAACAAGCTGAAGATCTTCCCTTCGGAGCGCGTATCGCCGTGGAAGATGCGAGCACGGGTCTGTTTCATGACCTGCTTGACAAGCGGTACCATCGTATCGATTTGCTGACGCAGACCTTCAAGCGCCAGTTGCTTCAGGGTGCTTTTCGCGTGCTTGATGCCGTCGACGATCTCCTTTGAGAACTGCCTGGCTTGGCCGACCACCCGACTGGTTGATGCGAGCAACTTGCGGTAATTCTCCTGGAGTTTCCCTTGGTTCGGCGCACCCTTGGCGCGCGCCGCACGGGCAATATTAAGCACCCGCCGTTTCACGCTCCGGCTACGATCGCGGAGTTTGGCTCCAACCTTGTTGGTGATTTCGGTGATCTTCTTCATGACACGGGTCAGCACGCGCACCCCATCTCCGAGCAAACTCGAGTCGGTTGGGTAGTGGATGTTAGTCTCAGTCACGGTCGTATCGACGCGCATGCGACGCCCTTCAACCACTTCCTTTGAGTGGGCAATTTGAATGATGCGTTCATGGATCTGCTTGATCGCTCGCGGCCCCAGCGCGCGCCCCCAGCGTCCCATAGTCTTGGCGTCGGGCATCTTCGCGGCGCCCACCCGGGTGAAGTTGCGATACACAAGATTGGCGCGTACTTCGCGCTCGAGGACGCCGTAGCTCCAATTGCGCACGTGCTTGAGCACCAGCAGGCGCACCACCACTTCGGCGGGCGTGGCTAGCCGGCCTCGGTTACGGCTATTGGGACGTCGCTTCGCCAGAGCCTCGTAGACCGTTGCAACCAACGCTTCGTCGCCCAGCACCTCGTCGACGTGTTTCATCCAATCTTCATATAGGTCTTTGACTTCGTCGGCGATCAGCCCATCGCCAAAGCTGAGCTGTGCCCGCCGCATCTTAATCATTGCCCTTGCCTCGAGCCTTTGAAGCATCTCTATTGGCGCGCAACAGTTGTTGATTGAGCTCGCAGATGGCCTCGATCATCTCTTTCATATTTTGATAGTTGTGCAACCAGCGACGCACCTCAGGCACTTGCTCACTGCGTAAACTCAGCTGTTTTGTGCGTCCGCCAGGATAGGTCACGGTGAGAATCCAGACTGGATGGCCTTCGCCACTCGCACATTTGGCGCATCCGTTTGTATGGCTACGGATGCTTCGCTCCAGAAGTGTACCGCGCAGGATCTCGCCGGTCACAGGCAGCCGATCAACGAGTTTCTCGCGCTTAAGACTGATCTGGTCGGGCTTCATTCTCGTGAATGCAACCGATTTGCCGGCACTCGTCAATCTCTTTTTAGAGCTGAGTTGAACAATCTTCCGAGCTCGGGCGTGGAATCACTTCAGGCAAACAAGCCGATGTTCCGTTTTTGATTCTCGTCCGTTCTTCTTCCGATTCGGATTTGTGCGACGGATTCAAACACAGCTCAAGAGTCATGCGAATTTTGCGACGCCGATATGCAAACAGATAGAGCAGCGAACTCGCCGCTTCAGTTTAGACATCACCGAAGACTCGGATCTCAAGCCTGCGTTCGCGAGCCCGCCCTCGGAAAGCTAGGCGCGTCCGAGGTTGCAATTCCCCGGCTTCCCTGCGATTCTCGCTTAGGCACTTGGCCGTTCAATTTTGCGCCGGAAAGTAACTAGCCACGGGCTTCGCCCTTGATATCCCTTGCGCTCGAGCGTGATGAGCGGCCATCACGGTGGGCCCGTGGTTACGGGTCGAGCATAGCCGGTAGTATCCTGCTGCTGATATCGCAGCCGGGAGCCGGCCATGAACTCCTTCTACGAGCACCACAAGCACAATATACAATGGCACTATCGCTGTTTTGACCGCATTCTCCTGAATGGCTTGATTCAACCATTCCAGCAGCCCGAGAGAGTGATCGGCTTCTTCAATACCTATCGCCAGCTATACCCTGTGACGCGCCATACTCTGCGCCACATCGCTGAACAATTCCAACGCTGGGTAACGGAGCGGGCGGCAAAGCGCAAGATCCCGGTCATAGAAGCGCCGCGGGGCCGTCGCGACGAATTCGTCGACCCGTATTTCGAACGGGCCAAGCCCGATCAAGTCGTGGTCATCCTCAAAGCACGAGAGCCAGCGCGAATCATGATCGCTATCGGAGATAAGGCCGCAAACCGATGGCATCTTCAGATCGCGGACCGCTGGGTCACTCAGTACAATTTTTACATCAATGATAAAGTCTGGGGACGAATGTTCGTACGCATCTGCCCCTATCTTCCGTTCTCCGCCAGGGTTTGCCTCAATCAGCATCACTGGCTAGCGAACCGCATGCGACAGCAGGGCATCCCGTTCAACCAACTTGGCAATGCCTTTTTGAAGTGCACCGCGCCTGACCGGCTGCAGAAGCTCGCTGACTCGCTCGCTCCGCGCGATCTGGTGACCTGCGGCCAAAAATGGCTGGCTCACCTCACGCCGTTCTTCACCGCAAATGAACGGCAGCATGCCGGCTGCCAGCATCGGCTGTTCTTCTCGCAGGTCGAGTTCTGCGACAACCTCATTTTCCGCCGCCGCGCCGCCTTGGATAAGCTTGGCGAACGTCTGCTCGATGCCAATCGGACGATCGGGCAGCCGGATAAGATCACGGTGATCTTTGGCCGCAAAATTACCAAGCACTATCGGGGCAAACTGCAGACCGAGATCGAGGACATGAATTTACCCAACCCAGTTATCCGTAGCCACTATGCCAACGGCTTCATCAAGCAATACGTGCGCGATCACCTCATCCTCCGGACCGAACCTGCAAGCAACAATGTTAGAGACTATGGTGTGAACAAAGCGGTTGAAAATCTTTCCGTCCTCCGCAATACGCTGTCAGCGATCACCGACAATTACCTCAAAGTCCAACAGGACATTCTCGAGACATTCATCGACCGCGGTGAGTTGCGAAAACTTGCGCAACCGACGATTACTTCAACAGGAAAACGCGTTCCTGGCTTAAAGCTTGACAACCCGCGCCAACTTGCCGTCATGCATGCCCTCGTGCGCTTCGCGCATATTGCCGCCGCCAATACCTTTACCACCGCAGAAATCCATCCCCTCGTCATCGAGGCTCTCGGATCCCCGGAACGCTATTCGCTGGCATCCCTGCGCTACGATCTCTCAAAACTTCGCGCCAAAGGTCTCCTTACCAGGCTCCCGCACTCTCGCCGCTATCAACTTTCCCCGCAGGGCTATTCCATCTCCTTGGTCTTCCTCAAACTCTTCGAGCGAATCTACGCCCCGCTGACCGCCGGTCTCCTCAATCCATTCAGAGCCGATACTCGTCTCCAACATGACAGGCGCACCCAACTCGATCGCCTCTACCAACGTGTCGCCGACGACCTGGAGGCTCTCGTTCGCGCCGTGGGACTCAACCTCAAAGCAGCATGAAACCATGCTACCGAGTAACGAGAACAAAATTCTCGTTACCGCCTCAATAACGGTCTACGCTTTTTCGCAGACTGCGCTGCGAAAAAGTGGCCACTTCGTGGCAGTCCGAAATTCGGCAGAAAGCGTATGTAGCATACGCTTCATGACCGACGCGATGAGCACGTTATATCAAGACCTCTTGAGCGGCAGCTACGATTGCGTAGATCGCATCGTGCTGAACGCGTACTTCCGAATGGGGCATAATCCAGCTGGCTTCCGCCTGTGGTG
>DATEMI010000125.1:0-6287 GCA_035275665.1 Terriglobales bacterium
CGCGCGGTGATTCTGGGACACACCCAGCGCGGAGGCTCGCCTACAGCCTTCGATCGCATGCTCGCCACTCGTTACGGTATTGGAGCGATCGATGCCGTGCATCGCAGCGATTTTGGCAAGATGGTCGCGCTGCGCGGAACCGACATCGTGACGATTCCATTGAAGGAAGCTCTCTCACGCACGCGCACGGTGGGGCAAGATTTGATTGACGTCGCGAACGGGCTGCGCGAGCCCTTTAACAACGCGGTGTAGCTCACTCATCTTCTGTCATTCCGAACGGATGCTCGCGCGTGCGGTTCGCGCGAGCAGAAGTGAGGAATCCCTACAAACTGCTGTAACGTTGGCATTCTCCATGCCCACACTCTCAAAATTTGTAGGGATTCCTCACGCCAACAGCAGGCGTTCGGAATGACAATCAAAAGACGGCACGGCGGAGACAACGAGAAATGGCGGGGAAAAATTTAGGGGACGCTCATCGCGTCCCCCGTTTTACTTTGCCTTGTCAGCTCTTACTTTTTCTTCTTCGAGCTTGACTTTTTCTTCGAGGCTTTCTTGGTTGCCATTGTTCTATTCTCCCTTTCGATTCTTCAATCGAGTTAGCAACGATGTTTTGTTGCAATTGTTGAATGTATAGAGTCAATAAAAAACGATGTCAAGCAAAAAATGGTTGACGTGAGTTGTTATTTGAGTTCTACCTCGTCGCTTTTCCGACGAGTGATCAACTCACGCGGCGATTTTTCGACGTTGTTCGCTGCAATTCTCGTTCGATCATCTTCACTTGAGCACGCCGCTCTTCACCAGTTTGTCTGCGATCACAAGAATGATTCCTTCGAAGCTGTCGTGCCATGCATGCGCCATCATGCCCGGACGAAGGCTCTTGCGCCAGATCGTGAGAGCTCCAAACATCGCGCCGTAAACGAAGATCAGCAACATGCGCTGACGTCCTTCGTATGCGTGCGAAAGACCGAATACTGCGGCAGATGCAAGCATGCCGATCCAGACATTGCGCAACAGCGTTGAAAACTGGCGCTGAAAATATCCGCGAAAGACGATCTCTTCGACGAAGCCTGCGACTACGCTCATGCAGATCCACAGCGCCAGTTCGAGTCCGCCGTGAGGCGCCAGAAGTTGGATCGTCTTCTTTCCTTCGTCGATCGCACCCGGTTTCGCCATGTGCATTGCGAATCCAAGTCCGATCAGGACCGCGTAGGAGACGATCCAAAATCCAAAGGCAACGGCGACATCGAGCAAAAAATCTTCCATCGTGTTCCAGCGTCCGCCGATCACGTCGCGCAGCGTCATGCGCGAGAAGCGAATGCCGAGATATGTGAGCCCGAAAAGAACAACTTCCGTCCCGATAGTGAGCGCGTAAAACATAAAGTGTCCGCGGCGTGCTGCGAGCTGTCCCTGCTGATGCGCTCCCGCGAATGACATGAAGATCATCAGCGCAACTAGTGCGAAGGTGTAGAGATAGTGCCAGGGAAACGCCTTGCGCTGAGGCTCGATCGGCCCAGGTTCGGCGAGAGTGTTGATTGTGGGTGGCGCAGGTGAGATGAAGTCGCTCAAGGAGGCTCCTTGCGAATCGGGTGGTCGGTTAGAGCCATCTTATAATGAACAGTTGCGCTCGCGATGATGCAGTAGTCCGTGCCCTTCAGGTCTGCGCGCGAGCCCTCCAACACCTTTAGAGGTTCTTATGGATGATGTAGTCATCGGCTCCGGCAAGCTGCCCGTCGGCAAAGTGGAGTTCCCTCCCGCGCTAGAAGAAGTAGTCATCGTCTCTGCTGTTCGCACCCCAATTGCGAAATTCCAGGGCGCGCTCACCGATTTCACTGCTCCGCAACTTGGCGCAATGGTCGTGAAAGAAGCAGTGAAACGCGCGAATCTAGATCCCACGCGCGTAGACGAGTGCATCATGGGCAACGTGATCTCTGCCGGATTAGGACAGAATCCTGCGCGCCAGGCAGCGCTCAACGGTGGACTCCCGCCGGAAGTCGCCGCCCTAACCATTAACAAAGTTTGCGGGTCGGGGCTCAAGGCCGTGGGACTCGCCGCACAAGCAATCCAAACTGGGAATGCTGAAATCCTTGTAGCCGGCGGGATGGAGTCGATGACCAACGCTCCCTACCTGCTCCCGCAAGCGCGCAAGGGTTATCGCCTGGGCAACTCACAGATCATCGATTCCATGGTCAACGATGGTCTCTGGGACGTTTACAACAACTACCACATGGGCATGACCGGCGAGAACGTCGCCGAGAAGTATGGCATCAATCGCGAGCAACAGGACGAGTTTGCCGTGAACTCGCATCGCAAGGCCGTGCAGGCATGGAAAGAATGCCGCTTCAAGTCGCAGGTGATGCCGGTCGAGATCCCCGCGCGCAAGAAAGGTGAGCCGCCCATTATCTTCGATAAAGATGAAGGCCCACGCGAGGACACCACGGCCGAGACTCTTCGCGCACTGAAGCCTGCGTTCAAGAAAGACGGCTCCGTTACGGCTGGAAATGCATCTACGATCAACGACGGTGCTGCGGCCGTAGTCGTCATGAGCGCGCGCAAAGCCAGGCAGCTTGGGCTCCAGCCTATGGCTCGCATCGTTGGCCAGGCGACGAGTGGCGTCGATCCAAAATGGGTCATGATGGCTCCCGTCGATGGCATCCGCAATCTGTGGAAGAAAACCGGATGGAAGGCCGACGAAGTTGATCTCTATGAGATCAATGAGGCATTCTCGGTGCAATCAGTAGCAGTCGTTCGCGAACTCGGCATCGACATGGATAAAGTGAACGTCAACGGAGGCGCTGTTGCGCTCGGCCATCCCATTGGCGCGAGCGGCGCGCGTGTGCTTGTCACGCTGCTTTATGAACTGATCCGCCGTAACGGGCACAAGGGCATCGCCGCGCTCTGTTTGGGTGGTGGGAACTCGGTGGCGATGGCGATCGAGAGATAGTTCTTTTGGTTGTCATTCCGAGCGCAGCGAGGAATCCCTGCTGCTACGACAACGTTTCGGCTCAGTGGGGATTCCTCACCGCCACTTCAGCGGTTCGGAATGACAAAACCTGAGAATCACTCTACAACAACCGACTTCGACAGATGCCGCGGCGCGTCCACGTCTCTGCCCTTCAGCACAGCAATGTGATACGCGAATAGCTGCAGTGGCACTACTTCCAAAATTGGCTGTAACAGCACGGGGACATCAGGCACTTCGATCACGTGTGGCGTGGCTCGAGGTATTTCACGATCTCCCTCGCTAACGACCGCAATCACCGGGGTGCCGCGCTCCGTGATCTCGCGGATGTTGGAGATCGTCTTCTCATACCGCAGGCGAGACGCAGGATCGGACTCGTCTCGCGTCGCGAGCACAACTAGCGGCAATGACTCATCGATCATCGCGCTCGGACCATGCTTCATCTCGCCGGTCGGATAGCCTTCAGCATGGATGTACGAGACTTCTTTGAGTTTCAGCGCGCCCTCAAGAGCAATGGGGTAGTCGATATCGCGCCCTAAAAAGAGAAATGATTCGTAATGCGAGAAGATTCGGGCGAGAGCGAGGCATTGAGTGTCCTGCCCCAGTACCCGATGAATCTCATCCGGAAGCTTGCGAACCAGGCGCAGCGCCGCGTCTATGGCGGCGTCGGAGCTTCCTCTCACACGAGCGATATGCGCCGCGAGCAGAAACAACGCCGTCAACTGTGTGGTAAAGCTCTTGGTTGCCGCAATTGAAGTCTCGGTACCCGCATAGGTGAGCACCATCGCGTCGGCATCGCGGGTGAGCGGCGTGTCCTTCACGTTACAGATCGCGAGTGTCTTTGCGCCCTTCTTGCGTGCGACGTGCAGGGCTGCCACCGTATCGACCGTCGTTCCAGATTGGGAAATGAAGACCGCCAGCTCGCAAGGCTCCACGATCGGATCTCGATAGCAGTACTGGCTCGCGAAATCGACTTCGACCGGAATGCCGGTCATGCGCTCGATCATGAATTCCCCTGCCAGGCCGGCGTGGCGGCTGGTGCCACTGGCAGCGATGTCGATCTTGCGCAGCGTTCTTACATCGTTGTCGCTGATTCCCGATCCGGGCAGCGCGATGTGTCCGGCGGAGTTTACGCAGGCTTCGATGGTTTGGCGAACGGCCTCCGGCTGCTCGTAAATTTCTTTGAGCATGTAGTGCGGAAAGCCATTTTTGTCAGGACGGCTGTTTGAGTTCTTTGTCTCCATGGCAAGCTCGAATTGTTAGGATTGCCTGCACAATCGCACTTGCGCAGTCGGACAAATTCACGAACTGTGTATCAATAATTTACACAATCAGAAGCGGACGTGGCTGCGGGATGCTACTCGTTCAGCAATCTGCCGCCGACCATCGTGTTCACGACCTCTCCATCCTTGGTCAGGAACACGAGGTCGGCATCATTTCCTGCGGCGATTGTTCCCTTGCGATCGGCACGGACCATACGAGCAGGATTTCTCGTCGCGAGAATCACGCTCTGCTGCAATGTCCAATCAGCAAAGGTAATCACATTGCGCACGGCACGATCGAGAGTCAACACACTGCCCGCTAGCTTGCCTTGGTATTCGCAGCGATCCCCACGAACTTCCACCTGAAATGGACCAAGCTGATAGGTCCCGTCCGGCATGCCTGTCGCGCTGATGCCGTCAGTGATAAGGATCGCGTTCTCCAGGCCCTTCGCTTTGAGAAATAGCTTCACGATCGGCGGCGCGACGTGGATTCCGTCCACAATGATGTCCGCCATTACTTTGTCGCTGCTGAGCACGGCTCCCAGAATGCCGGGCTCACGATGATCGAGCGCGCGCATGGCATTGAAGGTATGCGTTGCGCTGACCGCGCCTGAGTCGATGCCGCGCACGGCTTCCGCGAACGTCGCATTCGAGTGTCCAATGCAGGTGTAAACGCGCCGTTTGCGCGCTTCGCGAATCACCTCAGGTGCTCCCGGAAGTTCGGGAGCGATGGTCATGATCTTCAATGTGCCGCCGCTCGCTTCCCATACTTTCTCGAAGAGCTCCGGCGTAGGCGCGATCAGGTACTCAGTCGGGTGGACTCCGCATTTCGCCGGGCTAATAAATGGTCCTTCAAGATGAATCGCGAGCGGACGCGCGCCGACGTGCCGATGCTCAGCGTCTTCGGCTGAGATCACATTGCCGAGGCGATCGAGCGCGCCGAGAATCCGATCCATCGAAGCGGTAACCGTCGTCGCCACATAGCTCGTTACGCCGTGACGAGCCGTCGCTTTCTCGAAATCGACCCGTCCTGAAGGATCGTCCTGCATTACGTCATGCCCAGCCCCGCCGTGAACGTGAATATCGATGTAGCCAGGGGCGATGATGTGTTGGGGAAAATTCAGATGCCGCGCTCCCGCCGGAACCTGCATAGCAGCGCGCGAATTCACGGCGGCTATTCGATTGTCTTCTACGATGACGACGGGATCGGCCACAACTTCTGTAGGCGTGAAGAGACGAGCGGCGGTGATGCAGGTCTTCATCGTGAGTTGCACATTGTAAATTAACGAAGTCCGAGCTCTGGTTTATACTCCCCTCCGCCCATGCTCTTCACCACGCTCAGCGCCGCCGTCTATGGCATCGATGCCAATCTGATCGACGTAGAAGTCGATATCGGACCCCACCCCGTTGAAAAAGAAAATTTCATGACCGTCGGACTGCCCGACGCAGCCGTGCGCGAGAGCCGCCAGCGCATCCAGGCGGCTTTGAGGAATTGCGGCTTCGAGATGCCGCGGAGCAAGGTGACTGTCAATCTTGCTCCGGCCGATTTGAAGAAGGAAGGCTCAGGATTCGACTTACCGATGGCCATGGGCATACTCGGCGCATACAGCTCTCTCGCAAAAACGGACCTTGCAGACTATGTCTTCGTCGGCGAGCTCAGCCTGGACGGAAGCGTTCGCGGAATTCGCGGAGCATTGCCGATTGCGGTAGCTGCGCGCGCGCGAAAGATTCCCAACCTCATCGTTCCCGAAGCCAACGCGCGAGAAGCCGCAGTGGTCAGTGGACTGAAAGTCTATCCAGTGCGCTCGCTTCTTCAGGTAGTCCAGCTCATCAACAGCGGAAACGGAGTTGCTCCCATCGAAGTGAACCGCGCTGAGCTTCTCGACAAAGCTCAGCAGTTCAACGTGGACTTCAAAGAAGTCCGCGGACAGCAATCGGGCAAACGCGCGTTGGAAGTCGCAAGCGCCGGCGGACACAACATCCTGATGATCGGTCCTCCCGGATCGGGAAAGACCATGCTCGCCAAGCGCATGCCGACCATCCTGCCGCCCTTCACCTTCGAGGAG
>DATEMI010000126.1:0-2798 GCA_035275665.1 Terriglobales bacterium
TCGACAAAGCGAAGGGCACGCTCCGGCTGATCGACAACTTCTCTGTGAAAGGCAGAACGCCGCGCAGCTTTGTTATCGATCCCACGGGCTCGCGTCTGCTGGTTGCCAACCAGGACACCGGGAACATTGTTACCTTTCGGATCAATCGCGGCACCGGGCGGCTCACCGCAACCGGGCAGGAAGTGAAAGTTCCTGCGCCGGTTTGTCTGAAGTTCCTGGCAGTACAGAACCGCCGCCGGTAGGCGGTGGGGCAGTCGCATCTTTTGCGGCTGCGCGCTTCCAGCGCTACTCGAAAACTCGTCAAACCGGTGCTGGGCATGGTCGCCAAGCACCGCCCACCGGCTACCGCCGGCGGTTCTGAGTGCGAAGCGCTAGCTGTGCAGCGTTGTATCCGCACATCCCATGCACTCCGCCCATCGGCGGCGTTGAGGCCGAGCAAATGTAGATGTCCTTTGCCGGAGTCGTGTAGTAGCGCCAAGTAGGACGAAGAATGAGTTGGCGCCAATCGGCGAGACCTCCATTGATGTCCCCTCCGATGAGATTCGCGTTCATGCTCTCCAGATCGGCCGGCGTGAAGACTCGGCGAGCCAGCACGCAATCGCGAAAGCCGGGAGCGAAGCGCTCGATCTGAGCTTCGAGACGCGGCAACATGTCGAACGTTGAACCGTTCGGCACGTGACAGTAAGCCCACGCGATGTGCTTGCCTTCTGGCGCGCGGGTGAAATCGAACAGCGTTGGTTGAGCGAGTAAGACGAATGGACGCGCCGAGTGACGTCCATGTCTGGTCTCGTACTCCGATTCTGCAACTTGCTCCATTGTGCCACCGAGATGAACTGTTACCGCTCGCGCGCACTCCTTTGCCTTCCAGGGAATCGGCGCTGATAAGGCGTAATCGACTTTGAAGGCTGCTGGCCCATATCGATAGCTCTGCAACAGACGCTTATACGTCGGACTGAAACGCTGCCCGGCGATCTGCAGAAGCTGCCGCGGCGTAACGTCACAGAGTGCGACGGTGAAATTGCCGAGCGAATTTACGTCTATCACGCGTTGCGATGTCCTAACCTCTCCGCCAAGCTTCTGCAGATATCCGATAAGCGCATTGGTAATTGATTGCGATCCGCCTCTGGGAATTGGCCAGCCCACCGCGTGCGCGGTGATGCCGAAGATTAATCCAACAGCAGCAGTCATCGGCTCGTCGAGCGAGAGAAAAGAGTGCGCAGCCAGTCCCGCGAACAACGCTCTTGTGCGTTCGTTGCGGAAATAGCGGTTGGCCAGGAACTTGGCCGAGGTCAGGCCATGAAGGCCGAATTTAGCCAGTCGCAGCGGATGCCGCGGAATACGCAACAAAGGGCTGAGGAGATCGGGAGCCACTTCTGCCCAACAGCTAGCAAGAGGGCCGACCAGATCCTCCCAGGCTCGACCATCTTCATGGAATTCGCGGACGGCGTCGGAGAGGTTGCGTTCAAGCAGCACTGCCGTGCCATCGTCCAGCGGATGAGCGACAACCGACGGCGAGTGAATCCAGTCGAGCCCATATTCCCGAAGTGGTAATGACGAGAAGAACGGTGAGCCAACGGCCATTGGATGTACGGCCGAGCCGAAGTCATGATGGAAGCCGGGTAATGTGAGCTCCATCGTGCGCGCGCCGCCTCCGGGCCGCGACTCGGCTTCGAAGACCTCGACCTGCATTCCGGCTTGTGTGAGTACGATTGCGGCGGCCAATCCGTTCGGCCCCGCTCCAACGACTACTGCGCGTGAGTTTGGTGCAGCAGGTTTGGTTGGAATTGAGACGTGAGCGTCGCCTACACCCATCGGCAGGTTACAACGCGGGTTTCGGTATAGAACTTCACGCCATCTTTGCCGAGCGCGTGCAGGTCGCCGAAGAAGGAGCCCTTCCAGCCGGCGAAGGGAAAGATAGCGACTGGAGCCGGAACTCCGACATTGATGCCCACCATACCTGTCTGCACTTTCGCGCTGAACTCGCGAGCGACCTGTCCCGATTTGGTAAAGATCGAAGAAGCATTGCCGTATTCCGAACCGTTCACGATGTCGATCGCTTCCTGCAGATTTTTCGCGCGGACGATAGAAAGCACTGGACCAAAGATTTCCTCCCGCGCAATACGCATTGAGGGATTCACGTGATCGAAGATGGTCGGGCCGACGAAGTAGCCATCGGAGTCGCAGCACGAGTCTTTGCGGCCGTCGCGCGCCAGCTTCGCTCCTTCTTTCTCGCCCACTTCGATGTAGCTGAGAATGCGCTTCCTGGCTTCACTGTTGATGATCGGTCCCATTACTGAGTCGCGCTCGGAGCCATCGCCAACTTTCATATCGTCTGAGGCTTTCTTCAAAGCAGCAAGCAGCGGATCTGCTGCTTCGCCGACAGCTACAACCACGCTCGTCGCGACGCACCGTTCCCCAGCGCATCCGAACGACGAGGACATGATTGTGTTTACCGAATGCTTCATATCGGCATCCGGCATGACAACCGAATGGTTCTTTGCCCCGCCAAGCGCTTGCGCGCGTTTTCCGTTCGCAGCGGCGGTACCGTAGATGTACTTCGCCACCGGGCTCGATCCAACGAAGGAGACTGCCTTTACGCGGGGATCACTTAGAAGCTGATCGACGACATCCTTGGTTCCATGTACAAGGTTCATGACTCCAGCAGGCAAGCCCGCTTCGTGGACAAGCTCCAGCAGACGCACTGCAGATCTGGGCACGCGCTCGGAAGGCTTCAGAACGAAGGTGTTTCCACAGGCGATTGCGACCGGGAACATCCAAAGCGGAACCATCAGAGGGAA